>NZ_JAMYOT010000022.1:0-91464 GCF_040320005.1 Mesorhizobium sp. M0816
GGCAGGTCGACCATGGCATCGGCGATGCGGCGGCCTGGAAAGCTGTAGCGCACCAGCACCCACGCGACGATCGTGCCGAAGACGACGTTGACGGCGGCGGCAACGAAGGCGGTACCGAAGCTGATTTCAAGCGCGTTGATGGTACGGCGATCGGTGACGATCGCCCAGAAATCGGTCCAGCCGAGCGCCGCCGATCGCCAGACCAACCCTGAGAGGGGGATGAGGATGATGGCGTGAGGTAGGCAAGCGAGAAGCCGAGCGTCAATCCGAAACCCGGAATGACGCTCGGCTGCCTGAATCGCCACCTCGCCTTGGCGGGTGTCGTCCTGATCTAGATTTTATCTTACTGCGCTGGCTTGTAGATCTGGTCGAATATACCACCGTCGCCGAAATGGTAAGGCTGCGCCTTCGTCCATCCGCCGAAAATTGGATCGTCGATGCTGATCCGCTTGATTTCCGGCAGTTTGGCGAAATCCTCCGCAGGCACCAGGTCGGGCTTCGCCGGACGGTAGTGGTTCTTGGCGATGATCGTCTGGCCTTCCTTGGAATAGAGATAGCCCAGATAGGCTTCGGCAACTTTGCGTGTGCCCTTGGCATCGACATTGGCGTCGACAACGGCGACCGGCGGTTCGGCGAGGATCGAGGTCGGCGGGATGACGATTTCGAACTGATCGGCGCCGAACTCGTCCAGCGCCAGATAGGCCTCGTTTTCCCAGGCGATCAGCACGTCGCCAAGGCCCTTTTGCGCGAAGGTCACGGTAGAGCCACGCGCGCCGGTGTCAAGCACCGGAACATGGGAATAGAGGTTGCCGACGAATTCCTTGGTCTTGGCTTCATCGCCGCCATCGTTGGTGTTGGCCCAGGCCCAGGCCGCGAGGTAGGCCCACCGGCCACCACCGGAGGTCTTGGGATTCGGCGTGATCACCTGGACGCTGTCCTTTGTGAGATCGCCAAAATCGTGAATGCCCTTCGGGTTGCCCTTGCGGACGAGGAGGACGATGGTCGAGGTATAAGGAGCCGAATTGTTCTCGAACTTCGTCCGCCAGTCGGGATTGATCTTCTTCGTTTTCGAGACGATCGCGTCGATGTCGCCTTGCAGCCCCAGCGTCACCACGTCGGCGTCGAGGCCGTCGATCACGGCGCGAGCCTGCGCGCCCGACCCGCCATGCGACTGCTGGACGGTGACGGTCTCGCCCGTCTCGCCCTCCCAGTGAGCGGCGAAGGCCTCGTCGAATTGCTTGTAGAGCTCACGCGTCGGGTCATAGGACACGTTGAGAATGGTGGTGTCGGCAAACGCGAAACCGAGCGTGCCGAACTGGACAGATGTGGCGACCAGCGCGCCGAGCAGTTTCCTGAAATGAGGTTTGGTCATTTCCGCCTCCGTTGAACTCGCGCCAAATCTACCGAATTGATAGAATTTAGATGCATTCAATGTTGCCTTTTTTGGCCTACTGAAGCAATTTTTCGCCTATTTTACTCTAAAGGAGGAATGTTTTTCCTCACACAGCGTGACTCGGGGTCCTGGGCTCCCGGAGGCGATAATTAGAAACCGCCAGCCCTTCGGCAATGGCCGCGCAGGGGCAACGAGGGTTTCATCCCACGGTGGCCGGCGGAGCTACTCGGCGCCGACGGGAAAGTTGAAGCGTTCTCTTGGAAACGGCTCGTTTTCCAGCGTGAAATGCCACCATTCGCGCGCATAATTGTTGAAGCCGCCGGCGCGCATCGCCTCGACAAGTCTTTCGCGGTTTGCCGCTACTTCACTGGCGAGCGGTCGGTGAGCCGTTTCGCTCGCCGGGTCGAACACTCGAAGCCAGTGCCGAAATCGAGCATATCGACATCGGTCGCGCCGCAGGCCGGTTTCGGCGCGCTCTTGTGGTCGGTCCGCGCGATCGCGACCTCGACTGTCGAGCCGCGCGAATGGGTGGACAGTTCGCCGATATAGCCCTTGGCGATGAGATCCTTGGCGCTTGATGTCACGATGGCTGCCCGTATTGACGTCCGCTGCACTCACCAAGGACGACCCCAATTGGACTGCGCATATTACGCACGCATGGCAACACTGCGCCGCGGTTGCTAGGGGGGTCAAGCAGAGTTGAATGGCGAAAGATTGAGGGTCCAATCGTGATGCGGCGGCGCCCAAATTTGCGACAGCGCGCCAACGGGCAAAGACGACCCCGAGCGGAAGTTCGTTCGTCGAGGGCGAATTCACGCCCATGACCCGAACCCACCCTTCCCGGGGCGATTTGGCGGCCCGAAAGCTGACCTTTAGCGGAACCGGCGGTCGTGACCCTGAAGCGACATTCGCATTGAGGTGGACAGCGAGTCTCGTTGACTGGCTGCCGCATCGGCGCATAGTCGTCGACCAGCACGATGCCCCATTTGGGGAACAGTCGTATGAGGGGAGGCAGGCCATGGAAGTCGCCGGTGGCGCTGGTGCCGACGTTCACGTCCCGTATATTCTCGTCCATTCCGATCGCGAGATCAGGCGTCTCAGCCATCAGGCGGGCATCATTAACCCGATCACGCGAAGAATCTTGCTCTCTGCGGGCATGAGCCCCGGGATGCGCGTGCTCGACGTGGGCTGTGGCGCGGGTGACGTTACATTCCTGGTTTCCGAGATGGTTGGCAGCGGAGGTCAGGTCATTGGCGCAGATCGGGCTCCAGCGGCCCTGGCGGCGGCGGAGCGGCGTGCCACTGGGCGGCTGCCTCTCACGAACGACTAAGGCGCATGTCCGCTCTTGGCGCGATCGAGGCGATGCGGACTTCGCCTACTCAGCAGCCGCCAGTGCGGGTCAAACGGCTTGGTTGGGTGGTTCTCTGCCGTCTGTCTCGTCGAGCGGAACGAGCAGGCAGCGCCATTAACGGACTAAGAGTGGATTCTTAGCCCGCACTTAGGGTCCGTACAGAAATTTTCGAATCGATTAGGTTTATTAGGCCGCGGCAATTGGCCGAATCCCGTCAAGGAACTGAAGCAGTTATTGCCATACGGGCCCTTAGTAGCCCCGCTCAAGATTTACGAGATTGGTGATGTCATTGCCCAACTTGATCTGCTCGCACAGACCTGCCACCTGCGCTATGCCCGAATCGACCCAATAGCTTGCCACATGTGGTGTGATGGTCACCTTCGGATGGGCCCATAGCGGACTCGCCTGGTCGAGCGGTTCCGAGGTAAAAACATCGAGGCAGGCGCCTGACAGTTGCCCAGCGTCAATGGCGTGCAGAAGTGCAGCCTCGTCGACGTGTGCTCCGCGTCCGACATTAACGAGGTAGGCGCCGCGCTTCATCAGACGGAAAGTTTCGGAATTAAGTATTCCTCGAGTTTCGGTGGTCAGCGGCAGCGCGCACACGACGAAGTCTCGTTCAGCCAAGGCCTCCTTAAGCGCTGGGGCACCAGCGTAACAGGCCACATCGGCGATTTGCTTAGGGTTGCGGGACCATGCCGCCGTGCGATATCCCAGCTCGGCGAAGAGTCGCGCGGCCCATCCACCGATACGCCCAGCCCCAAGGATAACGATGCGGGTCTCGCTGGTCTTCCGTGGCGCGATCGGGCGCCATCTCTTCTGGGTCTGTTGGAGAGCATATTCAACGACATGGCGTTGCCGGCACAGTACTCTGAGAACAATGTACTGCACAACCTCAGAGGCAAGTTCGCGGGTCGCCAAACGTACGACGCCAACGCCCGCAGGCAGCTCACCCAGTTGCAAGCCGTCTATGCCCGCGCCGAGATAGGCAACTGCACGCAATCGCGTCATACCTTCAAAAAACCTGCGCGGCGTACCCTTATCGATCAGCACCAAGTCAATGTCGCCGGGATCGCCGTGATGGGGCCATAACCGGAAGTCGAGGCCCGAAACGCGCGCCTTGAGAGATCGCGCCCACTCCCCCGCGTCGATATAGTCGGGGTAGTCATTCACCATCAGTAAAGTGAGTGCTTTCACCACTACCTCCTAAACACTCTGTTCGACGTACATCAGCCGGAATGGATCGAAGCGGCTATCCGGGCACGCCAGCCATGCGCATCGCCTCTGCGAAGTGATCACGATCTTCTTGACGACGGAATGGGTTGTTGTCGAGCAGAAGCTGGATGCATCCTTTGGCTGCTTGCTCAACGCCCCCCGGCCTTGCTTTCAGCCTCGCTACTGCTTTTTCCGCCCATAGCTTTGCCTCGGCAAGCCTATCAAGCTTGGCAAGTATAGCTGCGCCGAAAAAAGTCGAATCGATAAAGTAGTCGGGGACTCTGATCCGCGCGGCTAGGGCCTCGGGATACCGCCTTGCGGTAAATAGGGCAGTCGCCTGAAAGGCGATATACCAATCGGGGTATCGTGGATTGAGACGCATTGCCGCTTCGCCGCAGGCAACCGCCTTTTCCCCTTCTCCATACATTGCGAGCATGTAGCTGGCATTGGCGAGGCTGTCGGCATCGTTAGGGTTGAACATGATGGCGCGATCCACATGTTTCTTCATGCGCTCATAGTCGCCCCGATAGAGGCAAGGCCATGCCAGCGCGATGTGGGCTTGATAATCGGCTTCATCGAGCGCGAGGGCCCGTTTGGCGCAATCAAAGGCCATGTCATAAGCGCCTCTACCTTCTGCCGCAATTAGCAAATCAAGCGCTTCCATCTGGTAGGTCACCGCTAAACCGGAATAGGCGCGCGAAAAGCTTGGGTCTGTGGCAGCAGCCTTTTCGAAGTGTTGGCGCGCTTCAAGATTGTTCTGACCCACCGTCCACAAGAGATGTTTGCCGCGCAACCAATGGTCATAGGCGATGAGGTTTTCAGGGTGCTTACGCTTAGCGCGTTCCAAGGAATCGTCTTCGAGGCCCACGGCCAGCATGCCCACGATCCTCTGGGTTATCTCGTCCTGAACCGCAAACATATCGGCAATTTCTCGATCATAGCGCTCCGCCCAGATGTGGCTGCCGGTCTCAGCGTCGATGAGCTGCGCGGTTATGCGCAGACGATTCCCGGCGCGACGAACGCTTCCCTCGAGTACATAGGTCACGCCCAAGTCGCGCGCCACGTCGGGGATCTTCATCGTCCGTCCCTTGTAGGTGAACGAGGAATTGCGGGCGATGACGGACAGCGACCGAAAGCGCGAAAGTTCGGTAATGATGTCCTCTGTGATGCCGTCGGAGAAGTACTCCTGCTCTGGATCGCCGCTCATATTGACAAACGGCAAGACGGCGACCCACGGCTTATCGGGTAGCGACAGTGCGCGACGCACCAAGGCAGAGGTATCGGCTGGGCGCACTCGGCAAACGCGCACCAGCTGCTCGATGTTCTTCAGCGCCTGCTCGCCCATATCCTCGAACTGCAGATCGAGCCGGTTGCCCAGGTGGTCACGCACTGTGCCCGACACCGCTATGCCACCGGCCGGGGCGACGCTCTCAAGCCTAGCCGCAATGTTCACTCCGTCTCCGAAGATGTCCTCGCCCTCGACGATGACATCGCCCAGGTTGACCCCGATCCGCAGTCGGATCGCGCGGTCCTCTGGCATGTCGGCGTTGCGCGCCTCCAGCCGCCGCTGGATGTCGACCGCACAGGCAACGGCGTTAACAACGCTGGGGAACTCAGCCAGAACCCCATCGCCGGTCGCCTTGAAAATCCTACCCATGTGTTCGGCGATCTTTGGATCGACCAGCTCGGCTCGCAGCGCCCTCAGCGTAGTCAGCGTGCCCATCTCGTCATGGCCCATGAGCCGGCTGTAACCGACCACATCGGCAGCGAGTATGGCGGCCAAACGGCGCTGCACGGCGCTCTCGACCACGCTCGGACTCCTCCCACGTGTGACGGCTCCGCTTTGGAGCCCAACCAACTACACAATACCAGCGCCTTATGTCAGGGCAATCGGGCGCTCGGATATGACGCCTCCCATCGGCAAGCCATTAGAAGCTACGACACGTACGGGCGGAATGACAGCTTTGGGTCATGGCCGTGAATTGACCCGGAGCAAGCGAGCTTCTGCTTAGGGTCGACTCCGGCCAGTGCGTGAAGGTCGGCTTAGGAGGCGCGACTCGAATGGCGCGAAATGGCGCGTCCCGCTGGTTCGAACATCCGCCCTCGAGAACGCCCTAAATGAGCGTCAAACGACTTGGTTGGGTGTTTTTTGCCTTCCCTCTCGCCGATTGGAACGAGAAAGGAGCGCCAAATCCTGACGTACAGACGAACGGTCGATAAGGTCGCGATCCTGACCCACATTTCCAGTGCTTCTTCAGGCGGCCTTCAGAACTGTCTTTCTGACGAGTGCGATTTTGCACTCATCGATGAAAGCTGGCAAGAAATGGAGCGCAATCCAAGAACTGGCTCCGGCCGCAAGCGCTAGCGGAGAAGCTATCTCAATCCGGCCCGCCGTGCACCTTCGCGGATGGCGACAAGCGCGGGAGGATTGGTGACCGGATAGGTTCTGATGAACCCCTCGACGGTAAAGCCGGGGAATTCGCTCGCCAATCGGGCGGCGATCTTCGCGGCCTGTGGTACTTCGTCGAGCATCGCATGTCCCATCGACTGGAACAACAGGGTGGCCGGCGAATCGGGCGGGCTCTGCTGGAACGCCACGACGCTCTCCCGGTAGCGCCCGACCACGAAATTCGTGCGACCAAGCATGCTGAAGTACCAGAGCGGAGCTAGCGGGTTGAGACGTAGAGCCCTCTGGATCAACACGCAGCCCTGCTGCGGATCACCTGTCACCAGTGCTCGGCTTCCGGCAATCATCGCCAGCGTATCGGCATCGTTTGGAGCGGCGGCCAAAGCGCGATCGAGTTCCTCGGCAGCGGCTCCCAAGTCGCCTCGCGCCGCGCGAATGTCGGCCATGCCCTGACGGGCCATGCTGTCTCCCGGATCGAGCAAAAGAGCTTGTTCCATGCACGAGTACCAGCGTTCCAGCGAGACGGATGGATTACTCGCGTACCAGGCTTCGACGGCGTAAGAAAATCCCAACGTCAACCAGGCTCGCGCCAGCCCCGGATCGAGTTCGACTGCGCGCGACAAGAGACGGATTGCTTCCACGTTCGAGGTGCGGGTGAACACATTGTGCTGTTCGACGCCGAGCAGATAGTAGTCATAGGCACCCAGGCTGGCGGGCGGCTTGCGCCGGATGACATCCCGTCCAAGGTGGGCAAGCTTGCCGCAGCAGCTGACAAGGACATTGACGACGTTCTCGGTGACCATGTCTTGCGTAGCAAACAGATTGTCGGCCGATTGATCGTATCGCGCCGCCCAAAGATCGGCACCACTCCTCACATCGACAAGCTGCACCGAAATGCGGAACTGCTCGCCGGTAGCCTGAAGGCTCCCTTCGAGCAAATAGTCGGCATTCAACTCCCGACCGATGGAGCGCAGATCATCGCGCCTTCCCTTGAACATCAGCATCGTCTGGCGGGCAATCACCGCAAGGGCGGAGTAACGCGCGAGATCGACAATAATATCGGCGGACAAACCGTCGGCCAGCCTTCCCCAACGCTCGTCCGAGCTCAAATTTTCAAAGGGCAGGACCGCGATGACCGGTGGCCCGGAGCCGCCGGGCGACAGACCCTCGAAACGAGCTTGTCCGGACTCTTGCCGGCTCTCACTCGAGAGCAGGCTTGCCAACGCCACTTTGCTGCTAACGCCAAGCTTTCGATAGACCACCGACAGATGGGTTCGAACGGTGGTCGGCGCGATGAACAGCGTCTCGCCGATCTCACGATAGGTCATGCCTTCGGCGAATTTCGCAGCGACCACCCGCTCCCGGTCCGAAAGCCCGGTCAGAGGATTGCCGACTGCGTCAAGCATTGCGTCATTCCGATCCGCGGCGCGTATGGTCGGGAACGTACCGATTTCGCGACACAGCGAAAATACTACAGATGCGACACCAAAAACACTCCATCTGTACGATCCCGCCAAGTCGTTGCCGCTCCTAGCATCCACGGATCCACAACACGTTGCCCGGTTCACTGTCCAGGCCAGGCAAAATGTCAGGAGGCATCCATGAGAAAGTCATCCGCAGTCGCCGGCATGCTGGTGCTGGCTCTTTCGACCGCGCCAAGTCTCTCCGGCGAAACGACGCCAGTGGGAACGCCAATCTCCATAGAAGCGGTAAGGCTTGCCAGCGACCGCGTCTATTCCGATCTCTTGCGCCGTGCCTTTGCGAATGGCTGGCGATACCCACCCGAGCAAATCAAGAGCGGCTTCAAGCGGCATTTCGAGGAAACGAGGCTGCAACTGATCGATCAGGGCTACATCATCGTGCCCGATGTATCGGAAAGTGCTTCGCAGTGACGTTTCTCCGGATCGGGTCTTTGATCACGGCGTGCCTTCATCGGTAATCGCACCCCGCGGCCTTCGTTACTCGTCTTTAGCTGGCGCTGCCGCCAATCCGCCGGACGCGGAGCGAGCGAATGCCACGATTGCCGTCAATCCGTGATGTAGTCGACTATGGCGGCCAGGCGCGCGGCGACGACCGCGCTCATACTGGTCTGTCCCAAAGAGCCGTGCGTGTGATGGCGAGCAAAACGAGATCGAAGATGTGCCGGCGGATGATCTCACGGGCTTCCGCAGAACCGTTGAGTGGATGCTTTTCGAGTGTGCAGAGGTAGCCGCGTAGCAATTGCAGCGCCTCGGATACCCCTGGCGCGCGCTGCATGACCGCACAGTCGAGCCCGGCGCCAAGACACCACTCCATCTGGCAAAACGCCAGGGGCAACGCGAAGTTGCCGACTATCTCATGTCGCACGGCGTCGTCTTGCCAACACCGGCCCCGATCTCAACGAAGTTGGCTTCTGCCGATGTCGAGAAAGGCCGGACCTACGTCACCCGCGCGTGTGACCGTTGCCACAATGCCGAGCCACTGGGAGGGAACAAAACGGGACCGAACTTGTGGAGCGTCGTCGGCCGCGATAAGGCATCCATGGCAAAAATGCGTTACTCCGACGCTTTGCTCGGCTGGGAAGGCGTGTGGAGGTAAGAGGACCTGAACAGATATCTCTTCGGGCCCATGCTCACCACGCCGGGCGTTAAGATGGAGATACCTGGTGTCTCGGACGAGACCGAACGGGTCGACCTGATCGCGTACTTGCGCACACTCGGTGACAAGCCGATGCCGCCACCCTGAAACGATGATCTCTTGCACAAGTACTGCTGCGGACCTGCGTCGGCGGTGATGTCACATAGACGGAGATGGGCTGTGGTTGTGACTTTTGGGAATGATTTCAGGCGATCACGCCGGCAGCAGGTTTCCATTGCGCCATGGCATTCAGGCGGTGAAGATGGATCTGAAAGGGGGCGCGTTTTGAACGGGGCGGGACGAAGAGATTGCGGGCTGCAGAGAAGGTCGAGACGAAACGCTGGAGGCTCCCCGGTGATCGAAAACCTTGCATCATCCGCTCTCGTTTTCGCAGTGGCACATGCGAATTCTCCGCTCTGTTGTTCAAGCCCTTGTGCGACCGGTGCTCGATGTCCATCATGACCTGACGCCGCGCTGCTCCATAGGAGCCGAGCTTGTCGGTGATCATGCGCTTGAGCACCTGGCCCTGCTTCTTCAACAGCCGTATCAGCAAGCGCTTGGCGGCCTTGGTGTTGCGCCGGGTCTGGACGATCTCGTCGAACACATAGCCGTCCTGGTCGACGGCGCGCCATAACCAATGCTTCTTGCCGGCGATCGTGATGGCGACTTCGTCGAGGTGCCAGATATCATTTCAACTGGGCTGCTTGCGGCGCAGGTGCCGGGCGTAGTCCGGCCCGAACTTCCTGCCCCAGCGACGGATCGTCTCGTAGGAAACGACGATGCCGCGCTCGAGCAGCATTTCTTCGACATGACGCAGGCTCAGCGGAAATCGATAATACAGCCACAGCGCGTGGGCAATGATCTCGGGTGGGAACCGATGCCGTTTGTAGCTGATCTGCGAAGTGTTCATCCCCCGCATCTATCGCAGCGATCCCTGACACGCAGTTGCCGTGACAACGCCCCTATGCCTCGCTCGATAGCATATTGCGAGCGGCATAGAGTTCGCCAATGAAGTCGGTGATCAAGGTCGAATTGATGCCGTCCGGCGGGCGCAGGAGTAGCGCGCGGAAATTGACGGCTGGCTCGAATGGCCTGGCCAAAATACCGCCGATCATGCCGTCCGCAATGACGGAGGGATTGACCAAGCCGATTCCCATGCCCTTCGCTGCAAGGATAGCGATGGTCAGGCCGTAGGGCGTTTCGATCAGGATGCGCGGTCGCACCCCATGCGCGGCCAGGATCTTGTCCATCGCGAGCCGCGCCGTATCTTCCGGCGACAATGCCAGGAAGGCCTCGTCGGCGAGATCGGCCGGTGTGATTATCTGCTTCCGCGCCAGCCGGTGGTTCTTCGGCATCACGCAGACGGCGCGCGGTGTGGTGAAGACGCTGTGCAGCACGCCGCTGGTGTCGACCTCGTCGGCCGCGAGCCCGATATCGAAACTGCCAGAGGCGACCAGGTCGCGCACGATATTGGAGGTGCGGACCTGATAGCTGATTCGCACCTGCGGATGCCGGTGCGAGAACGCTACGATGGCGCGCGGCACCAGCCCATGCCCGAGTGCCGACAGGGAGGCGACGCGGATGGTACCGGTGCCGACCTCCTTGATCTGGGCCGCCCGCAGCTTCAGCCGGTCGAGCCCGACCAGGTTGGCTTTCACCTCGGCATGGAACAACTCCCCTTCGCGTGTCGGCACCAGCCTGCCACGAATGCGGTCGAAAAGCCTGAAGCCGAGCTCGGCCTCTAGCTTGGCTAGCGAACGGCTGATGGCCGGCTGCGAGGTGTCGAGCAGCGCGGCCGCCGCGCCGGCGCCGCGCGTGATCATGATCGCGTTGAAGACATCGATGTCGCGCAGGTTCATAGTCAGCCCATATCAAAAGCGAATTAACTTTATCGCTGCGGTCATAGATGGCAATGGGTGAGCCGGCTAAGCTGCGCCTATGAACCGACGCGATGACACTTCACATGTCCATCCTCCCAAGCGCTCCGAGGAACCGTTCCAGGCGGTGGCGATGCCGGTCGAGCGAGCCTCGACCGTGGTCTTTGACGATCTGGAATCGTTCGAGCTTCGCGTCGAGCGTCTGTACGACGGGTTCAGCTACGGACTTTACGGCACACCGACCAGCCGGCAGCTCGAAGATCATATCGCCGTGTTGGAATGCGGATCGCGGGCTCTCGTCCTCCCGTCGGGCATGGCGGCCATGACGCTGGCGACCATGGCTGTCTGCCGTGGCGGCGAAAGCGTTCTGATCCCGGAGACGCTCTATGGCCCGGCGCGCGACATGGCCGAGCGTTTTCTCGGCCCACTCGGGATCGAGGCGGTTTCCTACGATCCACGGCTGGACGCAAGTATCGCGGCCATGATCGACGGCAGAACGCGGCTGGTCTGGGCAGAATCGCCTGGCTCAGCCACCTTCGAAGTTCAGGATGTGCCAGCCATCACGGCCGCGGCCCACAAGGCCGGCGCGCTCGTTGCGGCCGACAACACCTGGGCCTCGCATCTGCTGTTCAAGCCGCTCGCTCATGGCGTCGACATCTCGATGCAGGCGCTTTCCAAACACGCCGGCGGCCACGGCGACCTCTTGATGGGCTCGCTCGCAGTGCATGACCATGCCCTGTTCCGGCGCCTGAAGGATACAGCGCGTTTCCTTGGCTATGGCGTCTCGCCCGAGGATTGCGCGCTGTGCGAGCGTGGCCTGATGACCATGCCGGTGCGCATGCGTCATGCCGACGCCACCGCGCGGAAGATCCTCGCCTGGCTATCGGAACGCCAGGAAGTCGCGCAGATCTTGCATCCCGCGGAGCCTGGCCATCCCGGCCACGCGGTCTGGAAGCGTGACTTCGCCGGATCGGCGGGCGTGTTCTCCTTCGTGCTGCGGCCGGAACTGGCGCCACTGCAATCCGATGTCCTGCGCAGCCTGCGGCTGTTCAGGCTCGGCGCAAGCTGGGGCGGCGTGCATTCGCTGATTGCCGTCAGCGATCCGCGCAAAGGGCGCGCCAGCCTCGATTGGCTGAAGCCCGGCCCGGTCTGGCGCCTGTCGATCGGCCTTGAGGCGCTCGAAGATCTTCTGGCCGACCTTTCCCAGGCCTTCGAACTCTTTGCTGAAGCCCGGCGCAACGGAACCGCCGCGGCCGACGTCAACGCCGCAGAATGACGACAACTCAACGACAAGGGGAATGATTATGAAACATCAAGGTCTGAAATGGCTCACGGGTCTGGCGATAGGATTGGCCAGCCTGACTTCGGGCGCCGTGGACGCCAGCGCGCAGGCGGTTATCAACCAGATCAAGGAACGCGGCTATGTCAGCTGCGGCGCCAGCCAGGGCGTGCCCGGTCTCTCCCGGCCCGACGAGAAGGGGTATTATCGCGGCTTCGATTCCGATATCTGCCGCACTTTCGCGGTCGCCATCCTCGGCGACAAGGAGAAGATCCGTTACGTGCCGCTTAACGCAGGCCAGCGTTTTCCTGCGCTGCAGACCGGAGAGATCGACGTTCTGTCGCGCACATCCACCATCACCTACAGTCGCGATACGGTTGTCCGCTTCGTCTGGATCAATCTCTACGACACGGACGGCATGCTCGTGCGCAAGGCCGACAATATTACCGAGCCCAAACTGCTGGACGGAAAGACCGTTTGCCTGCAAGGCGGTGGCAGCCTGACCGAGAAAGCGATCGAGGAAACCGAGGAAGAGTTCGGGATCGCGATGGAGAAAGTCTATTACGACTCGACCATTCAGGCGCGCGACGCCTTCTTTGGCGGCCGCTGCGATTCATACGTCACCGACGGCACTGCGGCAGCCGGACAGCGTGCTTCGGTGGCCAAGAACCCCGACGACTACGACATCATCAAGGTCGGCAAAGCCGCCGAACCCAATGGCGTCGCGGTCGCCCGCGGCGACGATCAACTCTTCGACGTCGTGCGCTGGACATTGAATGCCCTGTTCTGGGCCGAGGCCAACGGCATCACCTCGCAGAACATCGATGAAAAGCTTGTGTCGGGCAGTCCGGAAGTCAAACGGGTGCTCGGCGAGGAACCCGGCTTCGGCAAGCCGCTCGGATTGGACGATAAGTGGGCCTACAACGTCATCAAGCAAATGGGCAACTACGCCGAGATCTGGGACCGCAATCTCGGCAAGGACAGCCCGCTAAAGGTCGAACGCGGTCTGAACGCGTTGTGGAAGGACGGGGGCCTCAACTATCCTTTCCCCTGGGATTGAGCCGCATGATGGAGGGGAACGGGCCCGGCGCTCCCCTTCCCTGCCAACGCCGCGAACCCTCGAGGTCAACATGCTGAGCGATGCCAAGACCAGATCGATCATCATCCAGTGTGCCCTGGCAGCCGCGGTTGCCGCTTTCGCTGCCCTGCTCGTCAGCACGACCTTCGCCAATCTGAGGGCCCGCGGCATCCCGATCGGCTTCGATTTCCTGACCATGCCATCCAGGATCGTCATCTCCGAAGCGATCCTCACCTATAAGTCGCGGGACCCGTATTACTGGGCGATCGTGACCGGGCTCGCCAATACGGTCTTCATCTCCGCGCTCGTCATCGTCTTTTCATCCGCGCTCGGCCTCGTCGTCGGCATCACCCGGCTGAGCAGCAATCCCCTGGCGGCGGGCACCTGCCGCGTATGGGTGGAGGTTGCACGCAATTCACCGCCGATCGTGCTTCTGATCTTTCTCTACTCGCTGTGGTGGAAGGTGCTGCCGCCGGTCGGCGAAGCGCTCAATCCGCTGCCAGGCGTTTACGCCTCCATGCGCGGCTTTGTGGTGCCGGCAGTCAGCATGGACGTCGCCGCCGCGGGATTGCTCGTCATTGCTCTCGCCCTGGCACTGGCGGCCGCTGGCTGGGCGGCGGCGCGACGAGGATGGTTGCCGCCGCTGACCGCGCCGGCGATCCTCGCGGTTGGCATTGCCGGGCTCTGGCTTGCCGATGCGAAGTTCTCCGTCGACTGGCCGACCTTCACTGGGTCGAACTTCAAAGGCGGCAAGGACCTGACGCCCGAACTCAGCACCATCCTCATCGGGCTGACCATCTACACCACCGGCTTCGTCGCCGAGATCGTGCGTGGCGGCGTGCTTTCGGTCGGCCGCGGTCAGTGGGATGCAGGTCATTCGCTCGGCCTGCCACGCGGCAAAATATTGCGTCTGATCATCATCCCGCAGATGCTGCGGGTGATCGTCCCGCCGCTCAACAGCCAATACATCAACGTCGTCAAGAATTCGACGCTGGCGATCGCGGTCGGCTATCCGGACTTCCTTGCGGTGATGAACACCATCATCAGCAAGTCCAGCCATTCGATCGAGGGCGTCTTCATCATCCTCGGCGTCTATCTCGCCCTCAACCTGAGCCTGTCGAGCGCGGCCAATTGGTACAACCGTCGCATCGCCATCGTGGAGCGCTGAACCATGAAGGCCCTGTCTCTTTCCCTTCCGGCCGAGCCAATGCCAGGACAGATCCGCTTCGGCGCCTTGCGGCGGTCAGCCATGCTCCTGTTCGGCACGCCGCTCAATGCCGTCCTGACGCTGTTGTTCGGCGTTCTGCTCGTCGCCACGGTACCGCCGATGCTGCGCTGGCTAATAATCGACGCCGTGCTGTTCGACCCCAATCCAGGCGCCTGCCGGGTTGCCACCGGAGCCTGCTGGAGCTTCATCTACGCCAAGTCCGGGCAGTTGCTGTTCGGCATCTATCCGCTCGACGAGCGCTGGCGCCCGGCGATCGTCTGCCTGCTCATCCTGGCGCTGCTTGCCTGGTCGGTGCGGCCCGCCAGTTGGGCCCTGCGGCTGCTGGCGCTCTGGGTGGCAGCGTTCGTGCTGATCTTCTGGCTGATGGGCGGCGGCATCGGCCTGACCGAGGTTCCGACCTCGTCCTGGGGCGGCCTGCCGGTGACGCTCATCCTCACCGTCGTTGCCATCGGCGTCGCCTTCCCGGTCGGCATTCTCTTGGCGCTGGCCAGGCGCTCGACTATGCCAGCGATACGCATCGGCGCCGTGGTCCTGATAGAATCGGTGCGCGGACTACCGCTGCTGTCCATCCTGTTCGTGGCGTCGATCATGATGCCGCTGTTCCTGCCCGAGGCCCTGTTGCCCGACAAATTCGTGCGCGCGCTGGTCGCGCTCACCATCTTCGCCGCGGCTTATCTCGCCGAGGTGATCCGCGGCGGCCTGCAGGCCATCCCGAATGGCCAGTACGAGGCTGCGGCAGCGCTCGGCCTGCCCTTCTGGCGCACGCAATATCTCGTCATCCTGCCGCAGGCGATCCGGATGGCGATCCCGGCGCTGGCCAACACCATCATCGTCATGATCAAGAACACCAGCCTTGTCCTGGTCGTCGGTCTCTTCGACCTGATCAGCTCCGGAAAAGCGGCGCTGGCTGACCCGGACTGGCCGTCGCCGGCGGCCGAGACATTCCTGTTCATCGGCGCGCTCTTCTTCGCGCTCTCCTTCTCGTTCGCCCGCTTCGCCGACTTCCTGGAGCGGCGCGGCCCGACCGCCCACTAGGAAATGCCTTGATGTTATTGTCCGCCCCAACGCGCGTTCCGTCCATGCCCGATCCCAGCGCTCCGCCCGCTATCCAAATGACCGGCATGAATAAGTGGTACGGAAACTTCCATGTGCTGAAGAATATCAACCTGACCGTCCATCGCGGCGAGAAGCTGGTGATCTGCGGTCCGTCCGGCTCGGGCAAGTCGACGATGATCCGCTGCATCAACCGGCTGGAGGAGCATCAGCAGGGGCAGATCGTCGTCGAAGGCGTCGAACTCAGCAACGATTTGAAGCAGATCGACGTAATCCGCAGTGACATCGGCATGGTGTTCCAGCACTTCAACCTGTTCCCGCATTTGACCATTCTGGAAAACCTGACACTGGCGCCGATCTGGGTGCGCAGGATCCGGCGCGGGCAAGCCGAGCAGACCGCCATGCACTATCTGGAGCGGGTGAAGATCCCGGACCAGGCGCATAAATATCCCGGCCAGTTGTCCGGCGGCCAGCAGCAGCGCGTCGCCATCGCCCGTGCGCTCTGTATGAGCCCGAAGATCATGCTCTTCGACGAACCGACCTCCGCTCTCGATGCTGAAATGGTCAAGGAAGTGCTCGACACCATGGTCGCGCTGGCTGGGGATGGCATGACCATGCTGTGTGTCACGCACGAGATGGGATTTGCCCGCCAGGTCGCCGACCGCGTCGTCTTCATGGACCAGGGCGAGATCGTCGAGATGAACACGCCCTCCGAATTCTTCTCGCATCCGCGTCACCAGCGCAGCAAACTGTTTCTTGCCCAGATCCTGAACTAGCGAACCTCTCCCGCCAGCCCATGCGCCGGCCGGATGGGCAGACGCAAATCAGAAATCCATCCGGGGCCTGGTCAGCGCGCAGCGACCTGCCAGACCGCGACGCCGGCCCAGGATCAGGCCGGCGACGCCTTCGATGCTGCGCGAGATAATGTCGAACAAGCGCGGCCGACTCTCGAAGGAATACACCAGGCGTTCGCGAAACAGGATCGACAGCGCCGCGAGTTCCGGCCATTGGTAGATGTTCGGCCCACAACTTCTGCACGTCGACGATCCGGGCGCCTGGCGGTGGGCGCTCCGGTCCTGTTTCGAAGATAATGCGCCGCCGGCCGGCGCAGGCACAGCTGCCACGTATTGCAGCAGACGGCAGAGGACGAGAACGTCGTCCACAACGCAACTCTCGACTCGAAGTCGTAGCTGCATCATATGGCCTGTTCACCAAGCGGGCTTGGGGGCTAGCACGAAGTCGGGCACCCACTTTGGCACCTCCACTTGCGCGAGCAGTAGTCCGCTTTCCTTCGCAAATGCCATGTGGCAAGACGGATGGATGGTGGCGGACAGCGAACATAAAAGCATCTCTGCGAGAGCGTTGGGCATCGCATTATCAGCTGCTGCCCTCGTGCCGCATTTCACAACCCCAGCCTTTGCCCATGCTTCCGAGCGCGGCTATGTCATGCTCCTGCCGACCGGATATTATGTCGTGGGCGGGGCGGTGGCCGTAGCCGCGAGTTTTCTGGTTCTGGCTGTCCTCCCGCCCAGGCTGCTCGAACGCATTTCGGCATCCCGCCTGCCAATTGGTCAATTCGGCGACGCCGCGCGCATTTGGATCAGCACGCTCGCCTTCGCGGTTCTCGCCATACTCGTGGCGGCGGGAATTCTCGGCAGCCGAGATCCGCTGTCGAATCCACTTCCGCTAACGGTGTGGACGCTGGTCTGGGTCGGACTGACATTGCTTCAGGGCGTATTCGGCAATGTTTGGTCGTGGACAAACCCGTGGTACGGGCCGTGGCGCATTTTCTCCAGCGTCTTCCCGGCATTCCGCGATCGCACAATGCCACAAGGACTGGCTTACTGGCCGGCGTTGATTTTGTTTGCAAGCTTCGCCTGGTTCGAGCTGATCTATCCGGCGCCCGAAGATCCGGCGCGGCTTGCGTTCGCTCTCATGGCCTACTGGCTCTCGACCTTCGTCTGCATGATCATCTTCGGCTACGAAGGCTGGAGCCGGCGCGGCGAGTTTCTGTCCGCGTTCTTCCGCATGGTGTCACACTTCGCCATCGTCGAAACGACGCCGGACCACCCAAGCGGGGGGCGCGCCCTCTCACTCTGCTGGCCTGGAGCGAAATTGTGGAGCGCGCAAGCCTTACCGGCGAGCGGTATGCTCTTTCTGTTGCTGACGTTGAGCTCGGTGTCCTTCGACGGTCTGTCGAAGACCTTCTCTTGGCTGGGCGCGAATGGTGTCAATCCGCTCGAATTTCCGGGGCGCTCGGCATTAGTTGGAATCAACAGCGCCGGTCTTGTGCTGATGTTTATCGCACTTGTCGCGGTGTTCTTCGCCGCAGTGTTTGTCGGTGAGCGGTTGGCCGGGAGCATCTCTTTCGGAAAAGCGGTCGGGCTCCTTGTCTGGTCGATCGTCCCGATCGCGCTCGCCTATCATTTTTCCCACTATCTGACGGCCCTCCTGGTGAACGGCCAGAATGCGCTCGTCGCTATTTCGGATCCGTTTGATCGGGGATGGAACCTATTCGGCACGGCGCACATGAATGTCGGGGCGGGAGTGATCATGGGCTCCGATGCAGCGTGGATCATCTGGAACTTTCAGGCGGCGGCGATCATCGGCGGCCATATACTTGCCGTTCTGGTCGCGCATGGGCTGGCGTTCCGTTTGCATCCGGCGCGCAGCCGCGCGGCGCTCAGCCAATTTCCGCTGACCGTTTTTATGGTCGGATATACGGTTTTCGGGCTGTGGCTGCTGTCCACGCCGACGGCCGTCTGACGGCCGCAAGCCACGTATCGGAGGCGTTGGTCGACAGACCTCACGGCGGTGTATCGCGACCTCAAGGACATGCGTCGAACAAAGCCGGTGGTTGGTGAATTGGCAACGCCGGCAGCACAACTGACTGCTTCACAGTTCTTCGGCCTGATATCTAAGCCGACGGGACGCCCTCGGTGGCCAGACGCCGGAAGATCTGGTCGACTTGTTGCGGCGGCAATTTGGCGCCGCCGTCGAGCCACCAGATCAGCACCGACAGAAAGGCACCCACGACGAACTGGACGATCAGTTCGTTCGGCACGACATCGAGGCGCGGAAACTCCTCGATGTAGCTCATGCCGTCGACAAGCATCTGGCCCCATTCCGGCGTCGGCGGTGCAACGCCCAGGCCGAGAAAGCTGAGCGTCGCGATGGCCAGCACGAGGGCGCCGGCATCGGCGCTGGCGGGGTCCTCACCCCGAAACGCGAAGATGAGGATCGTCAAAAGGTGCCGATCAGCCCCAGCCCGGCCATCCACCAGATGTGCCAGATCAGGGCGAAACCAATGACGACGGCAAAGAAGGCGTTGACGACCCCGACTGGACTGTTCTTCGGTACTTCGATCGGCTCGTACGGGCGCGGTGGCACCGGTTGAGCTTGCTGTGCGTTGGCGCGTTGCTTCGCGACCCAGTAGCTGTCGCGCTCGGCCACATGCGGCAAGACGGCAAAGTTCCAAGCCGGCGGCGGCGAGGCCGTGGACCATTCCAGTGTGCGACCGTCCCAGGGACCGCCGGTGACACGAAGCATCTCGCGGTCGCGGATCGAAACAACCAACTGCACGATCTGGCAGACGATGCCGCCCAGAATGATAACGGCTTATTCGACCACTCGCAACCAGTTTGACCTGCCAACCATGTCTCACGAGCAATGGCAGGCACTTAAGCCAACGCTACAAGAAGCGGAATAATAACCGGCAAGAGGTTCCTCTCGGCCCGCCTGAGTAACCAGGGCTGCCGACAGAGCGCTTTCCCACTCACTGCCGGCCCGGTACCGGAAGGAAGGAGCGCAAATCTCTGCTTCGCCACCAGAATGCGCAACGCATCAGGTCCCGCACGCTCAGCTAGATCTGACGTTTAATCATGCGGCCGAGACCCGCTTCGCGAATAGGTCGCCGGCGAACCTGCACGCCGCCTTGTGCATTGAGCTTACTTCTTGCGACACAGGCTCAGCCTCCGCACAAGCTTCCACTGAAAGGGGACACCGCGTCCTGAAGAAACAGCCGGAGGGCGGATTCGTCGGACTTGGGATTTCGCCCGTGATCAACGGAGGGTTGCGCCGACGTTCGGTGGCAGGATCAGCCTCGGGGACAGACGCGAGAAGGAGTTGGGTGTAGGGATGGCTCGGATTCCGGTAGACCTCTTCCGAGCTACCGCTTTCCACCACCTTGCCGAGATACATCACGTAGACCCGGCTCGCCGCCTGCCGGACAAGCGCGAGGTCATGCGCGATGAAGAGGCAGGACACGCCGAGCTTCTCTCTGAGGTCGAGGAATAGGTTCATGACCTGCGCCCGTATAGACAAGTCTAGCGCGCTGACCGGTTCGTCGCAGATTAAAACCCGCGGCTCTACGGCCAGCGAGCGCGCGATCGCGATGCGTTGCCTCTGGCCGCCTGAGAGTTCACGGGTGAATCTGTCCCGGACCGTCGTCGCCAGACCGACTTGGTTGAGGAGCTCAGCGATCCTCCCCTCGCGTTCCGTTTGCGAACGCAAACCTGCAATTATGAGGGCTTCGTTTATGGCTTCGCCCACAGTTTGGCGATCATTCAGCGATGCATAGGGGTCCTGGAACACGTACTGAACTGCCCGACGCGCTTCCCGCAGACGGCGTCCACTCAAGGAGCCGAGGTCGATGCCATCAAAAACGACACGTCCGGATTGGGGTTTTTCCAAGCCGACGATCGAACGGCCGAGCGTGGACTTGCCGCAGCCAGACTCCCCCACCAAGCCGACGATCTCGCCTTGATTGAGGTGGATTGAGACGTCGTTTACCGCTTTGATCGTTTGGCCACGTTTGGCGCTTGGAAAGCTGGTGACCAGATGCTCGACTTCGAGTACCGCGCTCATTATGCGCACTCCTTCGCCCGAATATTCAGAACGGGACAGGCGGCTGACACACCCGGAACTGCCGTCGGCAAGAACGGCGGTCGCCGCTCGCCGCAGGCATCCACAGCGCATCCGCAGCGGGGCATGAAAGCGCACCCTGTGATCGGCGCGCCAAGGATGGGCGGAACGCCCGGCAATCCACGGAAACGCGATCCGATTGCGTCCTGTTTCCTCGGAATTGCCTCGATGAGGCCCATCGTATAGGGATGCTGCGGCTGAGAGAGTACACGCTCGGTCGGTCCGGTTTCGACGTGGCGCCCCGCGTACATCACCATTACGCGGTCGGCCGCGCCCGCCACGACACCCATGTCATGCGTGATCAAGATCATGGCCATGTCCATTCTGGACTGGATTTCCTTCAGCAGTCGGAGGATTTGCGCCTGGACCGTCACGTCGAGCGCGGTGGTCGGCTCGTCGGCTACGAGAAGTGTCGGCTCGGCGGCAATGGCGATTGCGATCATGACACGCTGTCGGAGACCGCCCGAAAGCTCATGGGGATACTGCTTGAGGCGTATTTCGGGGTCGGACATCCCGACCATCTTGATAAGTTCAAGCGCCCGGGTTTCCGCAGCTCTTGCGGTCATGCCGAGGTGAAGCTCGGCTACTTCGGCTATCTGCCGTCCGACCCGGCGGGCGGGATTGAGCGCGCTCATCGGGTCCTGGAAAATGAAGCCAATGGATTTTCCGCGCAGGCTGCGAAGCGTTTCATTGTCCGATCCGACGAGCTGGCGGCTGTCGAACAAAATGGTGCCCGATATATCCGCCTGGACGCCCACGGGCATCAGGCCGAGAGGCGCAAAGCAGGTGACCGTTTTGCCGCTACCGCTTTCTCCCACAATCGCGAGGGTCTCTCGGCGGCTCAGTTCATAGGCTACTCCGTCGACTGGGCGGACCACGGTATGCGCCGTCAGCAGGTCTATGGTCAGATCTTTGACGCGGAGTATCGGTTCAGAACTCATGGCCGTGCCTCCTTGGCCCAGAATGCGGTTACCCGGCGGCGGGCCGCGAGCATCCGGGAGGTCAGCGGCTTCGGAACTCTGTTGAGGGCGACCGCTTCACCGAGGATGTTGAATCCGATGACAGCTAAAGTCAGGGTCAGTCCCGGCAGGATGACCTGGCGCGGATCGGACTCGAGATATGGAAGCGCGTCGACCAACATCTGTCCCCATTCAGGCGTCGGCGGCTGGATGCCCAGCCCGAGGAAGCTCAACGTTGCGATTGCGAGCGCGACTGCTCCGGCGTCGGCCGTGGCATATACGAGCACCGCCCCGATCGTCGTGGGAAGAAGATGGACAAAGTAAATGCGAACGGGACTTGCGCCCAATACTCTTAGGGCCTCCATGTGGGGCTTGTTCATGGTGTTGACAGCCACGGCCCGGCTAATGCGGGCGCTACCCGGCCACCAGGCGAGCGCGAGCGCGAGGATCATGTTCCAGTAGCTGACTCCGGCAATGCCGATCACCGCAAGTGAGACGATGAGGCTGGGGATTGCCTGGCCGACGTCAACGATGCGCATCAGCAGTTCGTCCGTCCAGCCCCGCCGGTATCCGGCAATCGTGCCGATGGCGATGCCGATGGCGTGCGCGCACACAAGGACGAGACAGACTCCGACCAGCGACGTCCGAGCCGCCACAATCAACCTGCTCAATGTATCGCGCCCGAGATGGTCGACTCCGAAGGGATGGGCGAGCGTCGGGCCCTGGCCAGCGATCAGCAGGTCTTGCGCATTGGGATCATGTGGCGCGATGTAGGGTGCGAGCAGTCCCAACAGAACGAACGCGCCGATAGTAAATACCGCCGAGCGCGGGAAGGCGCCAATGGCCTTCAGGAGTGGTCTGACTGGCTGCATGTTCAGCTCCTTTGAAGTCTAAGGCGCGGATCGGTCAGCGTAATGCAGATGTCGACCACGACGTTCAGGATGATGAAGAACGTGATGAAGACCAGAAGGCAGGCCTGCACGACCATGAAGTCGCGGAATCTCACCCCGGTCAGGAAGAGGTCGCCGATGCCCTGCCAAGCGAACAGAGGTTCGACAACGACCGCGCCCACGACCATCGTCCCGATCTGCGTTCCCAAGGCGTTCAAGTACGTCGGCGCGATGTTCGGGATCGCGTCGCGAACCAGAATACTCGTCCTTGACAGTCCTTTGCTCATGGCCGTTAGGACATAGGGTTTGGCCATCGCCGCCTCGAAGCCAACTCGGACGACGCGGCTCAGAACTGCTGCGGGAAGAAATCCCAGAGTGAGCCATGGAAGCACCCAACTGACGGGTCCGGCAAACCCGAAGGTCGGAAAGACGTGCCACGTGACCGAAAAGGCGTAGACCAGCAGTGCTCCGACGAAGAAGGACGGAGTCGAAGCGCCCAGAAGAGCGCTCCCTCGGGTGACCACGTCTGGCGCCCTATGTGCCCAGAGCGCGCCTACGAAGCCGACGAACAGGCTCAGCAAGAAAGCCACGACCGCTCCGCCCGCAACGAGGGTGGCGGTCGCGGCAAGGCGGCTCTTGAGGGACGCGCCGACCGCCTCGCCCGTCTTGTAGGAAATGCCGAAGTCGCCGTGGATCGCTCCGTTCAGCCAGAAGCCGTAGCGTTCGAGAAGCGGCTTGTTGAGCCCCAATTCCTCCTCGACCTTGGCGATATCGGCTTTGGTGGCCGTCGGCGTCCGCAGCTCGGCGATGAGTATCGCCACGTTGCCCGGAGCGGATACCACGAGCGCGAAGCATAGAACGGACGCCAGAAACAGCAACAAGACTGCGTTGCGGGCCCTTTTAGCGATGAAGGCGAACACGGCCGTATCCTACTCCGCCAGTGTGATATTCTCGTAGGGCATGTCGTACTCGGTCGCGGGGCTCTGGAAGCCCTTCACCCGAGCGGCATGCGCCCATATGCCCGGAACGAAGAGCAGCGGCGCGATGGCGTCGTTGTCGTGCAGCCAGTCATAGACCTTCTGTAGAGCTGCTTCCATCTCGCCTTCGGGCGCGGACATCGCGGCGAGCACCAACGGATCGAGGTGCTCGGGGTCGATGAAGAGCTTGCCGTCCACGCCGTTGTCATAGGTGGATAGGAACAGGCCCACCACAGTCCCGAAAGGTTCGTATGGCGCGCCGAACGTCTGGAAGAAAGCGAGATCGAACTTGCGCTCCGGAATGTCGCTGTGCCGCGACGCATGATCCACCGAGCGGATCGTGAGCGTGACGCCAATCTCCTGGAGCTCGGACTGGATCACTTCCGCGACGGATCGGGACCCCGGTACTTGCTCCTCGCTAACGACCAGTTCAATGGCAAGGTCCTTGCCGTCCTTCTGCCTGACAGGCCCCCCGACCCAGCCTGCCTCCTCGAGCAGCGACTTTGCGGTCTCGGTATCCCGCCTAGGCACATCGAAGCGCTTCCCCGAATACGGAACGGTTTCGGAGAACAGGTTGCCAGTGGAGGTCGCCAGACCGCGGTAAAGCACTTGCGAGATCGCAGCCCGGTCGATGCCGAGGTTGATCGCCTTGCGGACTTTCGGGTCCCTCAGCGCTTCGACGCGGGAAGTGTTGAAGGCCATAATCATTGTGGTGGTGCCGGGATGGATGACGACGTCGATGCCCGCTCCCTTCAGCGTCTCTGCTTCCGTTGCGGTCAAAGGCGACACAAACGCTCCGCCGATCAGATCCACGTCGCCCGCGCGCAACGCTGCCATGCGGCCGCGCGAGTCCGGAAGGACTTTTACCTCAAGATATTTGAAAGAGGGTTTGTCACCCCAGTAGGCGTCGAAGCGCTCGAAGGCACTGCCCTCATTCCCGGCAGTCGCTTGATGCCACGGTCCCGTGCCGACGGGTGCCTTATAGCTACCGTCCCCAGAGACCGACTTGGGGCTGAGGAGCCTGACTGGCCGGACGTAAGCGAACTCCTGGAGCAGGCCGAGGACCGGTTCCTTGAACCGGACGTTGACGTGATCGTCGTCGACGATGTCCGTTCCGGCGTAAAGCCGGGACGAATTCATCCAGTTGTTCGCTTCGAGTCCGATCCACCTCTTCAGGTTCCATTCCACCGCCGCGGCGTCGAACGGAGTGCCGTCGTGGAAAGTCACGCCCTTGCGCAACGTGAGCTTAAGCAGCCTGCCCCCGTCTTCGACCGACCATTCGGTCGCCAGCCCTGGCTCGATCTTACCGTCATGGCCGTATTTAACCAGCGGCTCGAAAACGAGGTCCTGAACGCCCCACAGGCCGGTGTATTTGTGAGGATTGATATCCCCGGCGGGCTTGGCGATCGCGATGCGAAGCGTGTCCTTAACCTCTGATGCCGCAACGATTGACGGCAGGATGGAGGATAGCGCCGAAACTCCCAGCAGTTTTGAGACGTCCGCCAGCAAGGAGCGCCTATCTATTCGCATGAATTCGTTGTTGTTGTTCATTGTCATTCCCCTTTTTGTGTTCACTCACAGCATTGATTGCCGGATGTTTTCTTTGCCGAACCGCTCGTCGTCGATCCGTGCTTGGATTTGGGCCAACATTTTCTCGAGATCGGCCATGAGATCGTCGTGCGATTCCAACCCCACGCTGAACCGCAGAAGGAGGTCCTGCCCACTCCAGGTCGTCGCGGAGCGGTTGCTCTTCACGGGCATGGGGGCAACGAGGCTGCGTGTCCCACCCCACGAGGCGCCGATGGCGAACGTCTCTAGCGTATTGAGCGCCTCCGGCACGTGCGGCAGTGCTTCGGGAACCAATTCCACGCTGAACACTCCGCTCGCGCCGAGGAAGTCGCGCTTCCAGAATTCGTGCCCGGGACAAGACGGCAGGGCGGGGTAGAGCACACGCTCGACGGCTGGGTGGCCGCGGAACCAGTTGATCATCGCCGTCGCGCCGTCGTGCGCGTGTTTCATTCGCACGCCAAGAGTCTCCATGCCCCGCAACACCAAAGAGGCGTCGTCGGGGGAAACACCGATCCCGGCGCGCCCCATAGTCGCCTTGAGCGCGTTGAAAAGCTGCTCGGAAGCCACCGTGATCGACCCCATCAGCACGTCGGAATGGCCCGAGATATATTTGGTGAGCGCTTCGGTCACGATGTCGGCCCCATGTACGAGGGGCTTGAAGTTAAGAGGGGTCGCCCAGGTGTTGTCGAATCCGACGAGCGCGCCGTGCCGATGCGCGATCTCGGCAATCCGCGGCAGATCCTGGACTTCCATGGTCGTCGAACCGGGGGACTCGCACCACACCAGTTTCGTGTTCCCGTCGATCCGACGTTCGAGCCCCTCGGGCGAAGTGGGATCGTAGTACTCCGCTCGGACGCCAAACTTTGCCAGATCGGTGTTCACAAAATCACGGACCGGGGGATAGGCCGTGTCCGCCACCAGTACCTTGTCTCCGGCATTGAGGACGGCGAGCATTGCGATTGCGTTTGCGGCCTGGCCCGATGGCGCGAGAAGCGTCCGGTGACCCTGCTCGAGCTGAGTGATCTTTTGCTCCAGTGTACGCGTCGTCGGGGTGCCGTAGAGGCCGTAGGAATAGCCGTCAGGCCCTCGCTGGCCGCGAGTGGCGTAGGCTGCGGCATCCGCGAATACGATCGTCGAAGCCCGATGGACGGCTGCACCCAGAGCCTCGAAGCCGTCTGTTTTGACTTTGGGGGTCACAACGCATTGGGTGAGATCGTTCATGCTTGCTCCTCATGTGTTCGAGACAGTTACAGCATGACAAAACCTATTCCGTCCAATATCAAGATCGGGATGTGCTATTCTCTCAGGTTATAGGTGCGCCATGAATCTTCGCCAGATCGAGGTCTTCCACGCCGTGATGACGATTGGAACCGCCTCACGCGCCGCGGAGATACTACGCATCTCACAACCTGCGGTGAGCAAGGCCGTCCAAGAACTGGAGCGCGACATCGGTTTCGCGCTCTTCCACCGCATCAAAGGACGGATGTCGCCGACGGCAGAAGGCAACCTGTTTTTCAGGGAAGTGGAGACCTCATTCTCCGGCCTCATCCATTTGAAAGGGGCCGCGGCGCGGATTCGCGACTTCGGTTCGGGGGAAATCCGGATCGCAAGTCTCTCCGCATTAAGTACGAATGTAATGCCAAAGGCATTAAAGGCATTTCAACACCGTCACCCTGACGTTGCGATCACCTTTCAGGCAAGGCTATCCTCGGAAGTCAAAGAACTCGTCGCCTCCGGCCAGTTCGACGTCGGCCTGGCGGCGGACGAGATCGATCTTGCGGGCGTCGAAGCCCACCCATTCCGGAACTACCGGGTCGCGATCGCCATGCCCAAGGGCCATCCGCTAGAGGGGAGGGAAGTGATCCGTCCCGCCGATCTCCATGGGCAGGCCTTCATCGCGTTGGCTCCGGAGGACACTACGAGACGGGAAGCAGAGGCCATCTTCGCTGATCACGGCATCAAGCCCAAAGTGGTTCTAGAAACCCCCTATTCCACCACCATCTGCTCGATGGTCAATGCGGGGCTTGGATGCGGAATGGTCAATCCTTTGACTGCCCTTCCCTATCTCAACGGAAACCTCAGCCTCCGTCCATTTCTCCCGGGAATCTCCTTCCGAACCCTTCTGTTGTTGCCACCCAACCGACGTCCATCGAGAGTAGTTAGCGAGTTTATCGAGCAGCTGATGCGTATCGCATTGGAAATTGATGGGGCTGTCCAAACTTGACTTCACTTTCGTGAACGTCGGCTTCTGGGCCCCATGCCGTCACCCGCCAGGCCGCAATTAGGATAGCGCGCCTCGCTCAGCCGCAGCAGCGAAATTGGAACTGGGAGTTCGATGAGTGTGGGGAAGGCGGTAGCGCTCTCCCGCTGCCATCACTGCAGCGCTAGGCGCTGTTCCTGGTTTACGATTTGGCAGGTTGAGAAGCTCCGCCAGTGCACCGCGAACTTTCAGCTCAACCTGTCCCCTACCCTCCATCGGAATGATCTCGATCCCTGTGACCAGTGAGCGGATGATCCTCGCCGCCTCGTGCCGCTCACACTCGTCGGATTGCAACGCGTCCTGGAGCTCGGATACTTGCCGACGGTAAATCGTTACCGCAGCCGGATGAAACTCCACAATGCTTTCCGCGGCCGCCATCGCCTGAAGCTCTCGGGCTAGATTCTCCTTTTCGCGCTCGAGGTCCAGTAGCTTCGATTTCATGCTGGTCGTCGCGACACCGTCAGCGATGGCATCGACGATGTTAGCGATCTGCCTGTCGATGCCGGCATGCCGCCTTTCGACTTCCCTTTGCCGCTCGCGGTTCATGGCGTTCAGTCGCTTATGCTCAGCATGATATTCAGCAAGGAAGCCCGCAATGGCATCTGGCGCCAGCAAGCGCCGCTGGATGCCTTCCAGCACACGCTTCTCACGCTCGCCAACACGGATCGTCCTGTTATTGGCACAAGTGCCTTTCTCACGGTGCGCGGCACAAGCAAGCTGGTCTCTGTTCTTCACCGTATACGAAGCGCCACAGCAGCCGCACCGCACAAGCCCCGAGAACATGTGCTTCGGCCGTCGGCGGTGATGGAGTTTCATGCCTCCATAAAGCTTCTTGCGGACTTGCACCGCATCCCACAGCTCATCGTCGATGATACGCAGATGCGGTACTTCGACGACCTGCCAAGTTTCCGGCAGATTCGGCCGCGAGATGCGCTTCCCAGTCTCGGGATCCTTGCGCATTTGAAGACGATTGAAGACGAGCAGCCCGATATAGGCTTCGTTGTAGAGAAAGCCGCTTCTCCGCTTGAGATTGCCATTGATGGTCGAGGCGCCCCACGCACCCCCAAAGGGTGATGGGATACCTTCCTTGTTGAGGCTTCCAGCTATCGTACGTGCCGATTGACCAGCCGCGAACTCCCGAAAAATCCGACGCACGACCTTGGCTTGATCCTCATCGATCTCGCGCCGACCGCGGATCGGTTCGCCGCGTTTCATCGAGCTTTTTGACCACGCGATAGCCGTAGGAGAGGCCGCCGGCGTTGTAGCCGTTCAATATGCGGCCGCTTTGGCCCCGCCTGATCTTGGCGGCAAGATCGCGCAGGAACAACGCGTTCATAGTTCCTTTGAGGCCCACGTGCAGTTCGTCTACGGCACCCTCAGAGAGAGTGACGATCCTGACACCGGCAAAGCGCAGTCGCTTGAAGAGGCCGGCTACGTCTTCCTGGTCGCGTGACAGGCGATCGAGTGCCTCGGCTAGAACGATCTCGAATTGCCCGCTTTGAGCATCGGCTAGAAGCCGCTGGATGTCTGGTCGACGGATGATGCTTGCACCGGATACGGCGGCGTCGGCATAGGTCCCAACGACAGTCCACCTCTCCCTGGCCGCGCGCTCTCGGCAAAGCCGCAGCTGATCCTCGATAGAGGCTTCGCGCTGGTTATCGGATGAGTAACGAGCGTACAGCGCGACACGGGTCATGAACCGCTCCTCTTCCTCTCGTTGCTATTGTCCGCCGCCGTCCCCATCCTCCCCTTCTGACGGTGTTTTCTCAAGAGGATGAACTTTGTTGCCGTTGGCCGCCTGCAATTCCTCGAATGCTCCCGAGCAACCCGCCGACCCAACAAGCGGGCGATCGACAGGACGGCTCGTTCAGCCATGTCTCGTGCCGACATGTCAGCCCTGTAGTCGTGGCTTGCACTGTCGTTCCCAGGTTTGGCCTCGTCCACCATGGCATGCCCGCTCTTCTGTGTAGATCGAGGGCATTGAGCGGCGTGATGGATCAGCAAGACAAGTTCAGTTGTCGCGCCGTCGTAGTGTGGCGTGCAAATACTTAAGCGCTGCGATTTGGAATACCGAAGGCAGACTAAATTGCCAAAAGCTCGGCCCCCTTGCAATATCGCACGCGATATCCAATATGTCTGCATGAGACTGCTTCTCGATACGGCGACCATGGTGGCTGGGATCCGAAGTGACGCTGGCGCCTCGCGCCAACTGTTGGTCGCAGCTTTGGAACGCCGGCTGACGCTCATCGCTTCGGTGACGTTGATGATCGAGTACCAGGCGGTGATGACAAGGCCCGAGCACCTTGGGGCCTCCGGCCTGTCGGCCGAGGATGTGAACGCGTTGCTAGATGCCGTGGCGGCCGTCGCCGAGCCGGTTCGCCTTCTCTTCCTCTGGCGACCCGCCGTGCGCGACCCGGACGACGACATGGTGCTGGAAGCTGCGGTAAACGGACGGGCGGACGCTATAGTGACGTTCAACCTACGCGACTTCGGCAAAGTGGCCGAGCGCTTCGGTATCTTGGTCCTGTCGCCGGGCGAGGCGCTGAGACGATTGGAGGGAAAGACATGAGGAGAAGCAATTTCGCGCTGCGGCTTCAGCTCTCGCTTCTCGATGAGGCGCGCAAGGTGGCGGAGAGCGAGGGCGTGCCGCTCAACCAGTTCATTAACGTGGCAGTCGCCGAGAAGCTTTCGGCGCTGCGCACGGAAAGCTACTTTCAGGAACGCGCTGCCCGTGCCGACATCCCCAAGGCGCTGCACATCCTGAAGCGGGCCGGCAAAGGGAAGGCGCCAATCAAGGGCGACGAACTGCCGGAGTAACCCAGCCTGAGGGGTGGAGCGGTATCGTTCGTATCGCAGCCTTGCCTGCGTCCGAAGCGGCCGCCGGGCCGAAGACTGCCAGTCAAGGCTGGCGCAGCACGCGCCACAGCGATGCGGCTCTGGCCTTGACGGGCTGGCTTCGGTCCGGCGTTCTCTCGACAAGCGGGCAGTTCTCTTGCCGGACATAATCTCCCCATCTATCGGGAAGAGTCTGGACGAGCCTTGCCGGACGCTGCTTCCGCCACGGCATTGGGCGAACCCGCTTGAAGATGGGCGAATACCCGAAACCAGAATCGATACTCCTGTGTCCGCCCGTCGCAACGCGCCGACACGGCGCCCCAGGCGATTGCGGTTGCGGCTGTCTTTCCTCACAGGGCTGTCGCTGCCTCTGCAGCTTCAGGCCACGGTCCATTTGTGCACGGCGGCATCGCGGTTGAAGGCATCCAGCAGATCGGGATCGCTCACCGCCGGATGGTGAGATGCCGCAAGAGTGCTCTGTGCTGGCAATTCCTGGCGGTTGAAGGGTGACGTGAGGCAGACGCTTCGCGCAAGTTGAGGGGTTCTCGGCTGAAGCCGGAAGTTGGGTTGGATGGGCTTCATAGCTCGCCTCCTTCTTCGTCTTTCAGGCGCGGAAACAGCAGCCAGCCCGCCGCTTGCCGAGCTTGCGACGCTGCTCGCCGCGAATGAACTGTTCCGGCATCGTCTGCTCGGCGATGAGCACCAGATCGCTGAGCGCCGAGCGGATTTGCGGCCAAGGGAACACGGAGCATTCCTCCCAGGCTTCGCCCTCGCGCAACACGGCATCGAGCTTGCCTGCCACACCGGCGAGAGTCGTAGCGGGGGTCGTTGAGAACGCTTCCAGCAGATCCTGTGCCCGGTCGCCAGCCTCGCACTCGGCCTTGAGCGCGGCGGTGTAACCAGCCTCCTCGGCAGCTGCATCCCAGCGAGCCTGATGTGCCGCAAAATCAGCTTCGGCCTTCTCGCGGAGAGCTGCCATATCCGGCCCCTCGCCGAGCACTTCATTGAGCGCCTCGATCGAGTGGACCGCCACGTCCTCACCCTCGGGCACGCAGACGGTCGCACAAGGAAAGCCGACGCTCGAGACAAGCCTCGCCTCCAGGCGCTGCTGCTTGCGGCAAAGCCGCTCGGTCAGCTTGTGGGCGGTCTCCCATTCCCGCCAAAGCGCCAGCGCAGGGTCGGGGAGCATACTCGTTGCCGCTGTGTTGCCGACAAGCGCACTTTTCTCAAGCACCAAAGCGGTGGACGTGATCATCCCTCCCGCAAGCACTCGCCTGCGGGTGACGAAAGCCAGAGTCATGCTATTGTCGGAATCAGCCACGATCCGAGCTCCTATCAGCTTGGGTTGTGGTCAGGCTGCTGAGGGTGGTTGCACACCAACAGCAGCCGCTTTCAAGCGAAAAAATCGTATCAGCGGTACGATATTGAAAAAGCGGCTACAACAAGAATCGTATCACGGTTACGAAATGAATGCAGTTCAGTGCAAAATGGCACGTGTCGCGTTGGGCTGGGGAACTCGAGAGTTAGCCCTAAAGGCAAACGTATCTCCCGATACCATCGCGCGGTTGGAAAGAGGCGAACAGCTAAAGAATTCAACCCTCGCCGAAATTCGTGCAGTTTCGAAGCGGCCGGGATCGAATTCATTCCAGAGAACGGTGGCGGCGCTGGTGTTCGCTTGTCACAGCGTTCCGCTGGCGAATGACAATCGGCTTTTTTGAGCCGCCGCACATGTGCGGCTAGCGGCCCAAATGGGCGCTTCAGCGCCAACAGGCGAACCAAGACGTACGTCCGCAATGGGCCTGATCCCGGACCTTCGCACCGAACTCTCACATGTCCGCTCGCGTGCTGGGTACCCTAGCAGCGGACGGTCTGCTCGGCCCCATTTCTGCCCCCTCGGACCGCGTGGGTAGTGGGAGAAATACGGCCCGATTCCATTCATCCGCTCCCGGCTGTCGCAAAAGTTATATAGCGCAAACGATGACATAGGGGTTCTCAGTTTCATCCTGTCGGGTGCAGCATTGCACAGTTCGCTTGCCGACAACTATTCCTGCTGGAATTGACAGGGCCAATCTTCAGGCCTCGTCAAGCCAGAAGGCAACTCGGTCCGGGCGTCTCCGCAAGCCATGTTGAGCTGCCACTGGGACAGACCCGCCGAATTGGAAAGATCGACGCCCTCGATACGGGTCAGAAAGAAAAAGGCGCGGTCAAAGTCTATCGGCGCGGTGAACGTCGCTCCTCGGAAGTCCGCCCGTGCGAGATTGGCAAACGAGAAGCGGCTGCCGCTGATATCGGCGTCATGGAACTGCGCACGCCCCAATTCTGCCTTTGTGAAATCAACATTGGTCAGATTGGCGCCCTGGAAATTTGAGCGCTGTATTTCCGCGCTCGCAAACACAGCGCCCTGCGCGTCCATACGGCTGAAGTCGGTCCTGTAGGCCTCGATTCTGTCGAACCGGGCGCCTTTGGCGGTCGAGTCGGCCAGGGAAGCACGCACAAGCGTTGCCTTCTCAAGATTTGCCTCAAGGAGATTGCTGTTCCTGAGGTCGGTCGAAGTGAAATCAACACCGAACAGGTTCGCCCCGCTCAGGTCCTGTCCTTCTAGCATGAGAAGCTTCTTGTCACACTCGTGCCAATTGACGCCAGGCGTCGCGGCTGCCTGGCAATTGTGAGCAGCAGTGGCGTTCTGCCAAGCAAACACCGTGCAAACCGCTAGAACCAAGCCGGATGCGCCGTAAGCTCTGGTTCGCCTCAAAGTCATTGTTGCTCGACCTCTGCTACTCGCCGACACTCAACCTTACCACATCTGCTGACACTCGAGCCACGGTGACCACCGCCGTCACAGTTAGCGCATTTCTCATATTCAAGCTTTGATGTTGATCAACCGATCAACCCGCGCGTAGGGCGCGATTTGCGAGCGCCTCCCCATATCATCGGCGGTCCAGCAGAGATTCATTTGTCACAGGCCAGGCGCTTCATTCCGCAGGTATGCTTGACTAAGCCGAGGAGAGCGGTCGTTAGGATGGCGCGGTCGCGTGCCAAGATTGGCCTCCGCTCTGGACGTTTGTGTCGCTAATGAGGAGCCTGCTCGGGTGCTGATCGCCACCGCCGGCGTCCGCTGCCGACAAGCGTGAATCCGCTTGGTTCCGCACCGATCGGTACTTCCCGACGGCGAGGTTGACCCCGCACGGGGTGCTCGTCGCGTATCCTGATTCCGCTGTCGCATGAACCCCACGACTTCGCTTAGCGAGGCCGAAGTTGATCTCTGCCATCTACCAGGTCGAACCATCAACCCCGTATATTTGTGTCGTAAGCTGACGTGCCGCGAATACCCCGTTTTCGGTAGGCGGGCTTTATGGCGGGCGCCCAACCTATTCTTGTATTTTTATTAATGTAAACAATGACTTATGGCGGTGAGGGAGGATTCGAACTCCGCGCTTGGAAGAGCGTCCTTCTCGTCTTCACCGTGCAGGCCGGTTACTCTGGGCGGCAGAGTGCCCTTCCGCGCTTCGTTTCCGATATCAGCGCCGGCAACTGACCAAGGCATAGCGGGCTCGTAACGATAAGGACGGTTCTCGCTATTTGAGGACCGCAACGGGTTGGCGAGTCTAGTCTGAGCGATCAAGCCCGCGCTCTGGACGAGGTCCCATCCTCACAGAATGTTCGCCCACCGGGCCAAACGTGACGCAACGGAACGGATGGTTCACCCGTAAGGTCTTGGGGAGATTGCGAAAGGAGACCAGCATATGACCTGCGAACGAGACGTCGGCACGTTCGAAGAGCCCGTGACCGTTTTGCTGTCCTCCGGCAAAGTCAGTGTTTCGAGCACCCGCGAAGCCGCCGAAATGCTGCTTTACCACTGGCCCATTGGAGAAACCGGGCGCCGCATCCAGGCTCGCATGGCGTGCATGAAGGTGCTCGGCGGCGGCAGCGCACCGGAGATAGCGCGCGTGGCATTTCTCAACGCCGCCAAGGAAGCGAAAATCCTGACTGCTTGACATCTCGTCAACGCGTGCCCCACCACTGTCCATCGTGCATCACTCTTGCAGCGGCCATTACATTTGTGCAAACATCGTGCGTCGATCATGCGGAGACGCCGAATGCTTGCGCGAGAAGGCTGGAGCCGCGGAGCTGCACTCTACGTCGACCCGCGAGTTGACGCGCTCTGTGGCGAATTCCACGTAGAGATCGTCCCCAAGGGCCGCTATCCGAAAGAAGGCCAGACGCGCGCCGTCGGCTCCATCCGCCGGCTGATCGACAATCATGGCGCTGAGCATGCACGGTTGGTCCTGTGTGTTCTGGCTGAGGGCCGCGGCGAACCACGCGCTCACCGAAGAAAGCAGCCTGACGGTCGTCTCTGACTTGCTGCTGGCCGGTCCGGACCTGGTGGAGCAGGGCATGGCCGCCGTGCTCGAGATTTTCGACGCGATCCCGCTCGGCGCATACATGGCGATCGTCAATGAGCTGCGCGGCCGCGTTCATCAGGGGCATGCGCTAGCTGGGATCCTTACCGGCGCCTCCGGGAGAGCTCGCTAACGCAAAGGAGACTATTCGGTCCCGGATGGCCAAGGCGGACGCCAGCGAGACTGAAAAGGGCCGGCAGGGCTTCACCAAGCGCCAGCGCAGCCGCGAGGAACTGATCGCATTCGGCAAGAGGATGCTCGCGGTCAAGGCGTCAGTGCCTCATGGCGAGTTCGGACCATGGCTGCGCGATCAGCCTATCACGTACGATTTGGCTTTGCAGGCGATGCGGCTGGCCCGCGGCTGCTGACTAGAAGCGATCGGCCGAACCAAAGAAGAGGCGCTCCCTTGTTTCGCGCCGTATCCCCATCTAGCCTGCACTATTGTCAGTTGAGGTGACGGGTATGAAACAGAATCAGGTTGGCATTCAGCGATCATTCGCAAGCAACGCATTGGCCATCGGGCTTTTTGATATCGAGCATATCTCTGGCAGGGTGCACTACAGTCTCAAATAGCGGTGCGGACGGTCGACGCCGCCGTCCGGCACCTATACGGATATTGTCGTTGTGACGGTCACCTTTTGAGATAGGCGCATGGAGCCGGCGCTTGCTGGGGATTGCTCAGGCCCGGCACGATGCTCCGCCCGACCCCCTACTCGTGCCGGGCACACTCCTCCGGCTCGTTAGTCACTGCTCTCAAGCGGCTCCCCTATCTCGAAGACGCTCCCGCGTGCTGAGCAGGCGGTTGATCAATTGACAAGCAGCGTGTGATCGTAAGGTTTCGCCAGCAGTGGTCCTCCATCGCACCAGCCTCCCGCATCGGCTGCGGCGTCCGATACCCTGACGTGAGGATCACCTTCACGCAAGGAGATCGGTGGGCGTATCCGGGCGGGCGCGTTGCGCAAGTCTATCAACTTTCGGAAGGCTCCTGAAGTCCTGGCGCTTACATCGTCGTTCCCGAAGGTCTGCATTCCGGCGTGTAACCAAACGTCGGCAACTGGCGCTCCTTGTCCTGCTGGTGCAAGCGTTTCCCCACCCCCGCACCGTACTGCGGTCGGATTCAGGCATCTTGCCGGAACTCACGATAATCGTCATCCTTGCCAGCCCGACGGCCAGCGTTCCGACCGGTCGTCACGGAGTGCCCGCCCTTGCAAGAAGACGACGCCGGAAACGCATTCCAAGAGGCGATCCTCGCTTCGGTGGTTCGCTCATCGCTCGACTGCGTGATCGTCACGGACGAAGCCGGATTGGTTGTGGAATTCAACCCGGCGGCCGAGGAGACCTTCGGCTATTCGCGCGCTGAAGCGGTCGGCAGACAGATCTCGGAGCTCATCGTCCCGCCGCATCTGCGCAAGGCGCACGCAGATGGGCTTGCGGCCTATCTTGCGGGTGGCGTCCCGCTGTTGCTTGGGCGTCGCACAGAGCAGACTGCCATGCGAGCGAACGGCACCGAGTTTCCGGTGGAACTCACGATCACCGAAGCCCGGAGCGGCAAACGTCGCTTCTTCACGGCGAGCTTGCGCGACCTGTCGCAGCGCCAGGCTGCCGACGCCGCTCTGCGTGCCAGCGAAGCCCGATTGGCGGCGTTTATGAAGCATGCTCCCGTAGGCATGTACCTGAAGGATACCGACGGTCGCTATCTGGTCGCCAATCCGGAAATGGGAAAGGTCTTCGGCCGGCCGGCCGAGAGCGCAATCGGATTAAGCGCGGCCGACATTTTCGGGCCCCAGGAAGCCGCGATGATCGCGGAAAACGATCGCCGCGTCCTGGAATCAGGACAGGCGATTGCAATTGAGGAATTCCTAAGCAACGCGGCCGACTATGCCTGGAGCCTTGTCGTCCGCTTTCCCGTTCTGGGAGCCGATCAGCAGCAGGCGCGCATCGGCGGCTTCGATATCGACATAACCGAGCAGAAGCGCGCAGCCGAGCGCCTGCAGCAAAGCGAGCGGCGCTTCCGAGACCTCACTCACTATCATCCGGTTCCGGTCGTTTTCATAGACTCGCGAACGAGGCAGCTGATTAACGCCAATCCCGCCTTCCGCGAGATCATGGGTATAGGCCCGGATGACGAGGACAGCTTCCGGCAGCACCGCTGGTTCGCCACACGGGAAGACTATCGGCGCCTCAAAACCCTGTCACGTCAGCAGCCGCGCGCCGACGGCGTGGAGGCTCAACTTCGGCGACTGGACGGCTCCGCGTTTCCCGTGTCGCTGAGTTGGCGCCACATCGAGATGGACGAGCGACCGGTGATCGTCGGCAGCATTCTTGATCTCACCGCAACCAAGGCGGCTGAAGCCGAACTGGCGCGGTCGCGTGAGGCATTGGCTCAGAGCGAGCGGCTCAACGCACTTGGTTCGCTGCTTGCCGGCGTTTCGCACGAACTCAACAACCCCTTGGCGGTCGTCGTCGCGCAGGCCCAGTTGCTGGAAGAATTTCTAGGCGGAACCGCCCACGCACAGCGGGCCGGCAAGATCAGACTCGCCGCCGAGCGCTGCGCACGCATCGTGAAGACCTTCCTGGCAATGGCGCGACAACGCCAGCCGGAGCGCCGCAGTACCAACATCAACGATCTGATCCGCGCAGTTCTCGATATCGCCGGCTACGGTTTGCGCACGGCGGGCATCGAGGTGCAATGCCGGCTCGCCGAGGGCCTGCCGCCTCTGGAAGTCGACCCTGACCAGATGCATCAGGTGTTCTACAACCTGATTGTCAACGCGCAACACGCCCTGCAGGAGATACCCGCACCGCGGCGGATCGAGATCGAAACGTCGCTTGAAGGCAATGACCTCCAGATCGTGATCGCCGACAATGGCCCCGGTGTGCCCGCCGAGATCCGGAATCGCATTTTCGATCCGTTTTTTACCACCAAGGCTCAGGGTGCCGGCACCGGGATCGGGCTCGCTTTCTCGCTCAGCGTGGTGCAGTCGCACAATGGACGGCTGGCCCTGCTTGACCGTGCGGACGGCGCGCATCTCCGGTTGCTGTTGCCGGTGGAGGCCTGCACTTCGTCAGATTCAGTCGAAGGTGTTGCGGCGCACTCGGTCGCGGGCATCGGTTGCACCGCCCTTGTGGTCGATGACGAGCGGGAGGTTGGAGAAACGATGGCAGAACTACTAGAGGCTGAAGGTTTTGCCGTCAGGATTGTCGAGGACGGCGCCGGCGCCAAGGCAGCGCTGATGAGTGCTGTTTTCGATGTGATCTTTTGCGATCTGCGGATGCCGAACATCGACGGCCCCGCCTTGTTCGACTGGGCCTGTCAGGCAACCCCGGGCATAGCGGAGCGATTCGTTTTCGTTACCGGCGACACGCTCGGCGGCGCTGCGGCGCGCTTCGTTGAACGGGCCGGTCGACCAGTTGTCGAGAAGCCGTTTTCGCGCGATTCTATCCGCCGGGCACTAAGCTCGTTGGCAGACGTTCCGCGCTAGCCAACGACCCTCTTTGCGCGCTGGCGCCTTCGGACAACACCGCAGCGTCAGCGAACACGCATCGCAGTCCAGCTTGCTCGCGCAATACCGCATAAAACCTTTTTCTTCGACACTGCGTTGGCGCATGGGCTCGGATTATATCGCGATGGAGCGTCCTCCGTCTCAATCGGGTCGACTCAAGCCGTAGCGCGAAGGTCAGGTTTGGAGAAGCGCCGGGAATGGCAGCTCCTGGCGCTACCCGGGCGGCGGGCGATTCAGCTGCTCTGAAGGCCGAGGTGAGCGTCAAAGGGCCGACTCGGGTCAGTGCTTGCCTTAGAAGTTCTCCGAACGAAGGGCAGAGAAGGGTCGGAACGTTGCCATTCGTCTCATCGATGGGAACGAGCAAGTGGCGCCAATTCCCGACCTTGGCAGTCAACGTTGCGAGTGTCGTGATCCGACCCCCAAAGCGGTCGTCACATAGTGCGGCGAGCAGGGTGAATTCTACGGCTATGTCAGGAATGCCCTGGCTGCTAACAAAGTACTGTCAGGAGCAGTGTGCGATAAGGCTTGTCGGGGCCTTCTGGGGGTGAGACGATGACGAGCTAGCCCTACGTTCGTTCCAGCGATGCAGCGAACCAGTTGCTGGCAACACAGCAAACGCATCATAGGAGGGTGATCATGGCGGACTTTCCGGTCAATCCGCTGAAGCTGGTGCTGGTCAACATTGACTTGCAGAACGTGTTCGTCGAGGGGACGCCGGCTGCGGCTCCCGATGGCCCGGAGGTGGTGGCCCGGGTCAACAAGCTCGCGGCCGTCTGTCGCCAGGCAGGCGTGCTGGTCATCCACACCGCCCACGTCATCCGGCCCGACGGTTCGAACGCGGGAGTGATGGGCGAACTTATCCCGCCTACCCACGAGGGGATGCTCGCCGAAGGCTCGTTCCCCGCCGCGTTCCACAAGGACCTGAAGATCGAGCCGAGCGACATCGTGCTGAAGAAGCCTCGCTACGGCGCCTTCCACGGCACCGACCTTGAGGTCACCTTGCGCTCGCGGGGCATCGACAGCGTGATCATCACCGGCATCGCCACCAATGTCTGCGCCGAAACCACCGCCCGCGAAGCCGCCGTGCGCGACTTCCGGGTCTTCTTTCTTAGCGACGGTACCTCCACCGCCGGTATCGATGGCGTCCCCCGGGACGTTCTGGTGCGGACGACCTGCGCAGTACTAGGCCTGGCCTTCGCCCAAGTGCTCACTGTCGATCAGATGATCGACAAGATCAAGCTGGCTTCATCGGCCGTCTCGGAGCGAGTGACGGCTCCCCACCCAACCGCGACGTAGAACGCTTCGTGGCTGTGCAGCAGAGCCGAATCCTTCGGGCGGTTCGGTCGTGTGGGGAACGGAAGCCCAGGGCTGGCACGGGGAACAGCCGCATTGCGGACAGAGCGGACGTCGGCCAGCCGATCCCGAACCTATGCCGTGCGGACCGCAAGATGGTTCTTCGGAACCCAGCCGGTCCGGCCTTCCGCGCGGCATAGAACCCTCCTCGACGCCGTCACGATCTGTCCCCGCTTACATGTGAGTTCCATGGCCGAGTAGTCTTCTCCTGCGACGTGCTTGCCGTTGATCGTTTTCACCAGGCTGTCCGGTATCCACCCTTCCTTGCCAGCCGGGCTTTTTGCCCAAAGCCAAATGTGGCCATCCCAAATATCTGGCGACCGCTCAGTTCAATCGTTTCACCGGCACTAAGAACTACCGGCGCATGATACGTCGCCGTCCAGTCTTCTGTGACCTCATATTGCATCGCCTGAGCGCTCAACCCTTCTCATCAAGGCCATATCCGTGTGGGCAGTGCTACCAAAAGTTGAGGCGGAGCAAAGGCTGCAAAGCGCTCAATCGAGCCGTTCATCATCCCGGACGCCAATGACAGCAACGGGTCAGATCGCGTCATGCGACGTTCCCAACTGGATGACGGCAAAGGGTCGAACTCGGTCGTTCAGAGTGATTTGGGTTTTGGCGGCTAGAGCGACCCGGCATGAGGTGGTCCGGACTGTGAACGAGGGTGTCGGCAGAGCGCGTCTCATAGGGGGCCACAAGCCAGTGCCCCCCCGCCGACAAACCCCGGCGGGCGGGTGCCTCGGGGACACGATGGTAGATTGCCAATGCGTTCGCGCGTGTGGCCTTAAGTCGCAAACTATTGGCTTCAGAAGCAGGACGTCGGGCTTCATTGACGGTGCTACCAACACCATATGGTGATCCATAGCCCTCCAAAACGAGACAAGCTCGCCCCGACGGGTCGCACTGCGGCCGTCAGCCGGCAATTGCTGTGAACTAGGAAACCATCATGCCTGAAAATATCAGATTAACTTCGAGAGATGTCCCCCTCATTCAGCTAGGCCTCTATCAGTGCCGCTTCCCGGTGAGCGAAGACCCGTCAGTACCCGGCGGTTATCGTTTTTGTGCTGGGCCAACTTCGCCGGATCGCGTCTACTGCGATCACCACCACCACATTGTGACCGCCGTGGACCCTCGTCGAGCCCGTTCGGGTCTTCACCTCGCTCAACGACGCGCCGCGTAAGTCTGGCTGGCGGCGGCCTCCCGGCCAGGCGCTATGCGCTCCAAGGCCTTGGCTACGTCCGTCGGCTCGGTCTGGCCCATCCTCCCTTATGCCGTCTTCGCCGATGTATCCCCCGTCGCCCGATTGAGAACGACGACTTCTCGCCGAAGCGATCGCTTCGGAATGCCGTCGTAGCCCGACCAGAAGCTCCGTGTGCTTTTGTAGAGGTCGAGGGTCCAATCCAACGTCTCCGACGGTGATCGTGACCAGGTCGCAACCCCGCAACTTGCTGTCGATCGCGAGATTGAACAGTCAATCTGGTATGCGGTGGGCATGTCGAGGGATGGATGAGTAGCAGTCAACAACGGGCGCCGATTGGCCCGTGCCGAAAAGTCCTGCCAATGCTGCTGCTTCCGCTTCGATGTCGAGCATGCGATATTGTACCTGTCTGAAGCGCGCCGCGAAAGTGGTGTCCGCTTTGGGTCATTCTTTCGCCTCCAGCAGGATTCGGTACTCGGGCGGCGCCTTCAGCAAGGAGTCGATAGCGCCACTTGCCAACCTCAGCACCTCTAAGCGCGAACGTCTGGTGTGATGCCCGATGCGCGAGTTCGTAGGGCATCTCGCTGTTACATCGCGGTGACAAAAGCACCGCCACGGTGGCATCAATCGGTTACGCAGGGCAGGAAATATCTCCGGCCTTCTGGGAGTGGCGTGTCAGCGTCTCTACAGGCTGCGTGGGCGTGTCGTCGCTTGGCTGTTAGCGCGGCGACTGGAACGCTCCACGCCTCGCAAGCGGGATAGCGAAATCTCGTGAAGGCAAGGTCGAGCTGCGTTCTGCGTTCTGAATCGTCGACGGGCGGCGACTGGGAGAGATGGATACCATGCACACGGGGAGTCAGGAAGTTGGCAGGACATGGACGCGGGGCGGCCCGCGTGCAGGCGCTTGGCTGAGTGGTGCAATGGCCACGCAGCGCCACCTCGCAGCGATCCTGGCTTGCGACGTGGTCGGCTATTCGCGCCTGACGGAGCGGGACGAGCGCGGCACGCTCGAGCGGCTGAAGACGTACCGCAAGGACCTCCTCGAACCGCTGGTCTCTGAGCACCGGGGTCGGATCGTCAAGCTCACCGGCGACGGCATGTTGTGTGAGTTCGCGAGCGTCGTCAACGCGGTGGCCTCGGCGATGGCGATCCAGCAGGCCCTGGCAGAACACGAGGCGGAGATGCCCGAGGAAGAGCGGATTCGCTTGCGCATCGGCGTCAATCTCGGCGACGTGGTCTGCGAGGAGGACGGCGACCTCTACGGCGACGGGGTCAACATCGCCGCCCGCCTCGAAAGCATCGCCGATCCCGGCACCGTGGTCGTCTCGGGCACCGCGTACGACCACCTTCAGGGCAAGCTCGACTGCGGCTTCACGCCGCTCGGCAACCTGCGCCTCAAGAACATCGAGCGGCCTGTGCGCGCCTACCGCGTCGAGAGCGACGCCAGCGCCTCGGTGGCTGCACCGCCTCCCTTGCCCGAGAAACCCTCGATCGCGGTTCTGCCTTTCACAAACATGAGCGGCGATCCCGACCAGGAATACTTCGCCGACGGGCTGGTGGAGGACATCATCACGGGATTGAGCCGGGTGAACTCCTTCTTCGTGATCGCCCGCAACTCGTCGTTCACCTACAAGGGCCGGGCGGTTGACCTGCGCCAGGTCGGGCGCGAGCTGGGCGTCCGCTACGTGCTAGAAGGCAGCATCCGCAGAGCAGGATCGCGGGTGCGCATCAGTGGGCAGTTGGTGGACGCGATCAGCGGGCACCATGTCTGGACCAACCGCTTCGAGGGCGACGTGAGCGACATCTTCGACCTGCAGGACAAAGTGACCGAGAGCGTCGTCGGCGCAGTCGAACCGAGCATCCGGCTGCAAGAGATCAAACAGGCGCGCATGAAGCCGACCGAGTACATCAGCGCCTACGACCTCTACCTTCGCGCGCTGCCGCGCTTCTACAGCATGACGCGCGAAGGCTTTGCCGACGTGCGCCGGCTCACCAACGAGGCGCTCAGCATCGACCCTGGCTTCATCCTGGCGAAGGCACTCGGCGCCTATATCCGCAGCCTATCCGTGAGCCAGTGCTGGCACGAGCCGGACGATACCCGAGTCGCCGCGCGCATGGCGCGCGAGGTACTGGCGGAAGCGCGCGACGACCCCACGAGCCTACGCTTCGCCGCGCAGGTGCTCGCCTACAGCGCGAAGGACTACGAGGTGGCGCTGGGCGCGATCGAGCGATCCCTGATGCTCAACCCCAATTCGGCGCAGGGCCATACGGGCAGCGGCTGGGTGAACGCACATTCCAGCCGCCCGCTCGTCGCCATCGAGCACTTTCACAGGGCAATGCGGCTGAGCCCGGTCGACCCCGAAAAGGGCATCGCGCTCTCCGGCATCGGGATGAGCTACCTGATGCTCGAGCGCTACGAGGAAGCGCTGGCATGGGGAGAACGTGCGCTGCACGAGATGCCTAACTACGGCTCCTCGCACCGGGTGGTGATCATGGCGCTGATCAAACTCAACCGGCTGGACGAAGCGCAGGCGGCGGCGCGGCGGCTTATGAAGGCGTTCCCGACCTACACGCTCACCCTGCAGAGACAGATCAACCCGTGGCTGGACGAGGTGTTCGCCGAGCGTTACGTCGAGGCGCTGGGCATCTCCGGCGTGCCGGAGTGATCGTCGCGGTTGCAATGCCCGGCGAGGCGACGTTCCCTTGACCCCTTCGCTTCTGGAAGGACAGTTCTCTGGCCGGCTTGTCTGAGGACTGAGCGCGTAGAGCAGCCGTGAACAGCCGGCAAGCTCTCCGTTGGGTTCGCGTCGAACTTCCGGTTTCCAGCCCACTGCGACATTCCGACAAAGGCGCTCGTCTCTCCCTTTAGGAGAGCATGACTTTTCCCGCCACCGGCGCTAGCTGCTGCCGTGGTCCCTCACGACTTGGCTGAGGTAGAGCACTGGCCAGGCGCAGCTGGTCGGGGTTGCGCAGCCTGGTCGGGTGCGGTTGAGTTCAAGGGCAAATCCGGCAACGACAACCAGCCGTCGTGACCGACGGCGCCGCGCCTGCTTCCACAGGGCGGCGGCCGCCAGCCCAGCCGGGTCAGGGTTAGTAGTGAAAAGAGGGGGGAAAGGGCGGCTCTGCCCCCTCTCCCCTGCAAGGGGAAAATCGGTCTCCCCGTCCTTCCTCCGCGCGGCCAGGGCCGCGCTCTGTGCAGGATCGACGCGGATCCACATACGCGGATCGGCGCCGACCCCCGGCTTCGCCTTCGGGCGGGTGATCCCCGTCCGATTTGTCGTCTTGCCCCCTCTCCGCCGCTGTTCCGCACGAGCTCGGGAGCAGGAGCGGGGCTCCTGCCCCTTCGGGCAGGATTTCGCTTCGCGGGAAAAAGGGAAATCAGGAGAAAGCATCATGACCGAGACCATAACCATTTCATTGAACAAGCTGGACGTAGACCCGAAGAACGTCCGCAAAACCTATAGCGCCGAGGGTATCGCGGCGCTGGCAGCGAGCAACAGGGCCGATGGCTACAGGCTGCTGCAAAACCTTGTCGTCAGGAAGGGCGACAAGAAGGGCCGCTATTTCGTGAGCGCTGGCGGGCGACGCCGCGCAGCACTCAATCTGCTGGCCGAGAAGGGAGAGATCGCGAAGGATTCCCCGTTGAATGCAAGGAGCGAGCGGGAGGGGACGCGAAGGCGACCAGTCTTGCCGAAAACGTCTTGCGCGAGGACATGCACTCGGTCGACCAGTACGAGGCGTTCCGCGATCTGGCGGACGAAGGCAAGTCGGTCCCCGACATTGCCGCACGGTTCGGCGCGGCCGAAACGATTGTGCGCCGCTGCCTTGCCCTTGGTCGCGTGTCGCCGCGCCTCTTGGAAGCCTACCGCAACGAGGACATGACCTTTGAGCAGCTTTCGGCCTTCACGATCAGCGACGATCACGAGGCGCAGGAACGGGTGTGGAATGAACTGCCGGCGTGGAACCGTTACGCGCAAAACATTCGTTCCGCGCTTGCTGGCGGGGCGTTCGGGCAAGCGACAAGAGGGTCAAATTTCCTGGGTGGGCTGGACGCCTACGAGGCGGCAGGCGGGAGCGTCAGGCGCGATCTGTTCGATGACAAGGAAGGCGAGGCGGTTTCGCCGTCGATGTCGTGAAGCTGGACGCGCTTGTCGCAGCCAAGCTTGAAAGCGCTGCCCGTCGCGGCTGTCTGCACCTTCCATTAGGCCGTTTCGAGCCGGCTGAACCGAACCGGGATGAGTTTCCGGGTCCCGAGCTGCCCTGCCGCATCCTTGTCGATGACAGTCAGAAACTGTGCTTCTTCAGATCCCAAAGGCAGAATCAGGCGTCCCCCCGGCTTGAGTTGCTTCAGTAAAGCCGGGGGGGTCTGCTCAGCCGCCGCCGTGACCAGGATCTTGTCGAATGGGGCGTGCTCGGGCCAGCCACGAGACCCGTCTCCGACACGAATGCCGACATTGGCTAAGCCGAGGCCCTGCAGGAGAGCCTTCGCATGGATTGCGAATTCCTCGATGATTTCGACGCTCCAAACTTGCCCGGCGAGTTCCGCAAGAATTGCGGTTTGATAGCCCAGGCCGGTGCCGATCTCGAGCACCGCCTCGTGCGGTTGCGGCGCAAGGAGATCGGTCATGAGAGCGACGATGAACGGCTGCGAGACGGTTTTATCGAAGCCGATCGGCAGGGGCATGTCCTGGTAGGCATAAGCTGCAACCGAGGCTGGAACGAAGAGATGCCGCGGCACTCGCCGCATCGCTGCCATCACCCGCTCATCGAGCGCCGCCTTGCCGAGTTCTTCGCTTGCAAGGTCGGTATGGATTGCAATCATCTCGACCATGTGCCTGCGTAGGACCGCGAGGTGCTCTTCGTTCATTGGCTTCATGACGGTGGGGCTTTCCTCAACCAGCTTGCTGCCGGTGAGCATTATATCCTGTTCGTCACGGTAGCGCCCGCCATCGTTTCCAGTTGCGGGTGCCCAACGGCAAGTGGAGGTGATTTGGGCGTTGCGTTTTGGTCGTTATCGACCACGGCGCGTTCGCAGAAACGAACTCAGACGAACGCACGACTGTTGAGGTGAGGGAAGATGCCGAGTGCAGCCCTCATCGGCAAGCGTTTCGATGAATTCGCCATCCGTTCCAGGCGGAACGCGGGCAACGACGTTTGAGGTGCGCCTCACAATATTGGAAAGCACCCTTCGCGCCTTGCCTGGGCCGATGTTGCGCTGCATGTGCTGATAGACGGCCAGCAGCAGGACGATATCGTATTTCGGCAGAAGGATATTGCCGAGGCGCCGGCTGCCAAGATTTAGGCGATCGAACCGGGCATGTACCGGGGAGCCCCTCAATAACATTTTTGCCGTTTCGATATGAGGTTTGGCAATGTCGATCCCATGGATCGAACTGGGTCTTAGCTTGGATATCTCATAGGCGACGACACCCATGTTGCAGCCAATATCGAGAATTTCCTTGTCGGCACAAAGTGGCAAGCGAGCCGAACAGCCAGTCGCTAATGCCCTTGAGGTCGTGGTTCCCGCCAAGGTTGTACCGGGCCGAACCTCGTTGCGGACAGAAAGACTCTCGGCGAGCACGCCGTCGAACGTCATCGCCGAGAGCTGGTTTTGCCAACGTCGAAGACGGCGATATTCGCGCCGTCCGCCTCCTGCCCGTCATGCATTGGGTCAGATCAGACCGTATTGGCGAGCCTTGTTGCGCAGGAAAGGCAAGCCATTGCCCATCACTTCGGCCTCGTCCTTCGCGACCGGCCGCCAGACGGAGAGGCCATAGGAGACTTCCGGCGGCATGTTGATGAAGCTTTCCATGGCAAGTCCGCCCTTGAAGCCGATCGCCGCGAGCGTTGCGTAGATCTCGTCCCAGGGGCAGTTGCCGGTGCCCGGGGTGCCGCGATCGCTCTCTGACAAGTGAATGTATTTCAGGTGCTCACGAGCGGCCAGAATACCATTGGCGGCCCCCTTCTCCTCGATGTTCATGTGATAGGTGTCGAGATGGACAAAGATGTTGTCGGCGCCGACTTTCTCGAGCATCCAGACGGCCTGCGCCCCGGTATTTATCAGGTGGTTCTCGTAGCGGTTCACCGCCTCGATTCCGAGCTCTATGCCGCGCGTCTTGGCGTGCTTGGCGGCGACGGTCAGCACATGCGCGATGTTGTCGTATTCCTTGTCGGTGGGTGGCACGCCGGTGCGTTCACCGATACCACCGAAAATCACACCGGAAAGCGCCAGAGCGCCCATCTCTGCAGTCTTGTCGATGGCCACTTTGAGATGTTCGATGGCGGCATCCGGCCGCACCGAGGCCCAGGCCCGCTCCGGCAAGCCAAGCGAGCAAACAGCTGGAAGATTGTGCTTTTCGAGCAAGGCGCGCGTATGCGCGGCATCGACCGCCGGCGCGTTCAGAAGCGCGATCTCGATAAAGTCCATGCCGTATTTGACGGAAGCGGCGATCGCCTTCTCTGCGCCCGCCCGGTCCCAGTTCATCGTCCACATCGAGGTGTGGACCCCAAAACCATGCATCTAACTCACCCTTTGTTTGTGTTTAGGAACTTTAGGCGCCCAGCAAGCCAGCGCAGGATCATCACGGTGATCATCAAAATGCCCCAGACCGCCGTCGCCAGATGCTGGTTGGCGCCCATCAGATTGAGTCCCGAGGACAGAAGCTGGAGCACCACGAGCGCGACGAAGACAGGGATCACGCGACCGAAGCCGCCGAACGGATTGACCCCGCCAAGAAAGCAGGCAAGCACAGTGATCAGCAGGTAGGACTCGCCGTGGCCGACACGCACCGAATTGAAGCGCGCCAGCATGATGATACCGGCGACCGCGCACATCGCACCGGACAGTGTGTAGACCAGAACCTGCACCTTGCGTGTATTAATGCCGGAGTAGCGCGTGGCCTCGATGTTGGAGCCGATCATATAGGTGTTGAAGCCTAGCTTCATGCGTGTCAGCAGGAGCTGCCAGATCAGCACACAGGTGATGAAAATGAGCAACGGAACCGGGATACCAAGAATCGAACCGTAGCCGATCGGCGCCAGGAAGCTGGGAAAGCCGGACACGTCGCCGCCATGCGTCAGGAACTCACCGAGACCGCGCAGGAAAATCATCATCGACAGCGAGACCAGGATCGGGTGAGCCTTGGTGTTGGCGATGACGAGCCCCATGATCAGTCCACTAAGTGCTCCGACCGCAAGGGCAAGGATCGCGCCAAGGACAAAGGCACCGATGCCCGCGTCGACGCCGCCCTGGCTTTGAAGGATCCAAGCGAGCGTCAGCCCGGCGATGTTGGCGGTGAAGGTGATGGCCAGGTTCAGGCCGCCGGTCAGGATCGGGAGCAGCATGGCGAGTGTGAGCAGGCCGAGCTCCGGCAGCTGGTAGGCGACGGAGCCAAAAGTGGCCCGGGAAAGGAAGTTCGGTGCGGCAATGCCGAACACGATCATGACTACCACGAACGCAGCAAGCGGACCTGCCAGTTCGGGGCCAAGCAAGTTGCGGACGCGTTCAATCACAGCCGTCATGAAGGCACCCGCCGGCTTTTCAGGAACGGCAGCAGGCGTTCGATGCTGGTGTTCGACAGGGTAATGGCGGCTAGGATGATGGTGCCGACGATCATCTTGAACGCGAAAGGCGACACGCCCATCAAATTAAGTCCGTTCTGGGTGATCGAGACCAACAGAACGCCAAGAATGCAGCCGAGCACGCTGCCTTTGCCGCCGCCAAGCCGTGCACCGCCAAGGACCACGGCTGCCAGGACGTCGAGTTCGCGCCCATATAGGGCGTTAGGCACGACTTCCTGCGCGTAATGCGCTTGGACGAGACCGGCGATGCCTGCCATCAGGCCAAGCCAGCCGAAGGCGATAAATTGCATGGCCCCAACATTGATGCCGAAGCGGCGCGCGCCTTCCGGATTGTCGCCAAAAGCGTAGAGTTGGCGACCAGTGGTCGTGCGCGTGATCAGCCCCCAGGTAGCGAATACGCACATGGCCATAATGAGCACGGGTAGGGTGATCTCCGCCCAGGTGCCGTCAGCCATCTCGCGCTCGAACAGCACCACGCGGGTGGTGAGCCAGTCCGGCAGATTGTAGATCGAAACGCCGCCTGTGAAGAACATCAGCAAGCCGAAAAAAATGTTGAAGGTCGAAATCGTGGCGACGATCGAGATGATCCTGAACCTGTGGATCAGGAAAGCATTGATGCAGCCCAACGTGACGCCCAATGCGCCAGCGATGGTGAGGCCGACAATCCAATTCCCGCCGCCGATCCAGCCAAGGACTATTGCCGTCAGATATTGCACCACGGAGGCGGCAACCGCGAAGGAGATGTCAATGCCGCCGGCAATCAGCACGACGAGCAGACCGACGGCGAAGATGATGTTGACCGAACTTGTGTTCAGGAGGTCAAACGCATTGCCGAGGGTGAAGAACCGGTCTGTCGCAAACGACAGAAAGGCGCAGATGACCGCGATCACGGCGAGCAAAGCCAGCTCTGTTGCATGAGAGCGGACAAACCTACGCATAGACCGCCTCTTCGATCGCCTGGAGGGACGTGGCGCCGGGAATATATTCGCTGACAACGCGCCCCTGAGCCATGTGCAGCACACGGTCCGCGTTGAAATAGACTTCCGGTACCTCGTCCGAGATCAGGATAATCGACAGGCCGCTGTCGGCCAGCTTGGAAACGATATTGAATATGCCGGCACGCGCGCCAACATCAACACCGACCGTCGGTCCGTCGAGGATCAGCAGTTTCGGTTGAGTGGCCAGCCATTTTGCAATGGCGACACGTTGCTGATTTCCCCCCGACAGGGTCGAAACCGCGTCTTCCTGCATTCCGATCCTAACGCCGAGATCCCTTATCCAGCTACTGACCAGGGACCTTTTGCGATCGCTCGAAATGAAACCGCCCGAAAGAACCTTGTCCAGCGAGGCAATGACAATGTTGTCGGCAATTGATTGGGGCTGAATGAGGCCGAGCGACAGCCGGTCTTCCGAAAGATAGGCGACGCCGGCGGCGATCGCGTCACGGTTGGAACCGAAGCGAACGGGCCTGCCATCCAGCACAACAGAGCCGGACCTCGGCTTGCGCATGCCGAACAAGGTCAACGCCAGCTCGGTGCGCCCTGCCCCAAGCAGGCCGGTGACGCCGAGCGTCTCGCCGCGCCGGACCGTCAATGACACATCCTCGAATTCACCGGGCCGCGACAGCCCTTTAACCTCAAGCATGACCGGGCTCGTGCTCAAATCGCGATGCAGGACGGAATAGTCGAAGGTCTTACCGGTCATCAGCTCGGTGATGCGCGATTGGGTCAGACCTTTGGTCGGATACACGCCAACCAAGGCGCCGTCGCGCAGCACCGTCACACGGCTGGAGATTTCGAGAACCTCCGCCAGGCGATGACTGACGAACACAACGGCAACGCCCGACGCCGACAGATTGCGCACAATGTCCAGCAGATAGTCGGTTTCAGATTGGGTGAGCGAGGCCGTCGGCTCGTCCATGAAGACAAGCTTCGCTTCGCCGACGAGCGCGCGCGCTATAGCTACGATCTGCCGCTGTGCGATTGGAAAATTGTGGAGTGCGAGATCGACATCGAGGGTAACACCAAGACGTTGCAAGGCGTTGGTCGCGACACGCCGCATTTCGGCATAGTTCACCAGTCGCGGCCAGCGGCCGATGACAGTCTGGAACGCGATGTTCTCGGCGACGGTCATCTCGGGGAACAGGGCGAGGTCCTGCCAGATGACCTGAATTCCGCCGGCCTGCGCCGTCACCGGTGACATATGGGCGTAGCTCTGGCCGTCATAGTCGATCTCGGCGCCGGCCTCGGGCCTGTACACGCCAGTGATGACCTTGATCAGCGTGCTCTTGCCTGAACCGTTCTCGCCGGCGAGGCAATGCACCTCGCCCGGCAGAACCTCGAAGCTGACATTCTTCAGCGCCTTGACGCCGCCAAACGTCATGTTGACATTTCGGAGCGATAGCAGCGGCCGTGACGCGGAGCCATCGGGTGCCTGATCAGCCATCGAGTTGAACCTGGATCTAATCGCGTTGACACATCCTCAGCCGGGCCGGCTCGAGGCCAGCCCGGCTGCCACAGCCTTGCGAGGCTTTACAGGCCCATCGCCGCAAGGCCGTCGACAGTGTCCTTGTTGATCGGGACCAGCTGATCGACGATGATGTTATGGTTTTCGAAGTCGGGCTTGACTGTCCCTAGCCCTTCGATCGTATCGCCATCCTTGACTTCTTTGCCCTTCATGAGCTGGTCGGCCAGCGTGACGAAAACCTCACCCGCCTGCTTCGGATTCCACATGAAGCCGCCGGAGATCGCGTCGCTCTTGATGAGCTTCTGTCCCTGCCCCGGCGAGAATGGGCCGAGCACGAATATCTGGCCCACCTTCCGGCGCTCTTCGATTGCGCGGCCAGCGCCGATCGGGCCTTGGCTGCCGAAGGCAAGGAAGCCTTTCAAGCCGGGATTGGCGGAAATCAGGTCAAGTGCAGTGCTGCGGCTCTTGTCCACATCCTCGGCGACGCCATAACGATCGCCGACAAGCTTCATGTCCGGATGGTTCTTCTTCAGATACGCGATTGCCGCATCGGCCCAGGCATTGTGCAGCGGCACCGTCAGCGAACCAACGAAGACTGCATATTCACCTTTGCCGCCCATCTTGTCCGCCAAGAGCTTGGCATGAGCCTCGCCGAAGCCGGTCGCGGACGCGAGTTCGAAATCCCAGTCGGCGCCCTTCTGGCCGGGCGATTCATGCGTGATCACGATGATGCCGGCGTCCTTCGCCTTCTGCAGGACAGGTTCAAGCACCTTCGCGTCATTCGGCACGACACCTATGACCTTGACGCCCTGTGCGATCAGATCCTCGATGGCGCGAACTTGCAGTGCCGGATCGGCACTAGTCGGGCCAACCATGAATGCGTCGACGCCGAGCTTCTGGCCGCGCTCCTTGATCCCCGCCTCCATTGCGTTGAACCAGGGAATGCCGCCGATCTTGACGACGACGCCGACTTTGCCGGCCTGCTGAGCCATGGCAGCGATTGATCCGCCAACCATAAGGGTCGCGGCGAGCGCCGCGATCATGATTTTTTTCATCTGTACTCCTCCCATAGCGTTCCCAAAGGGAACATACGTCCGCCACCGATTTGTGCTTGCACAATCGATGGTGCAAAAACTATCTTGCATCAAGATGCGCTCGTCAAGGGAGATATTGCTCCAGCGGGATATTGCTCTAAAGAGACCCTCCGGAGGGCCACATGGATCAGCAGGTCAAGAAGAAGGCGACGATCTATGATCTGTCCGTGCTATCGGGCAGTTCGCCGTCGACCGTGAGCGCGGTGCTGAATGGCACTTGGCGCAAGCGCCGCATCAAAGAAAGCACGGCGGAAACAATTCTCAGCCTCGCCGAACGCCACCAGTACACCACCAATCTGCAGGCGCGAGGCTTGCGACGGTCGCGATCGGGCCTGGTCGGCCTGATGCTGCCCATCCACGACAATCGCTACTTCTCCTCCATGGCGCAGACATTTGAGGGACATGTGCGCAGCCGCGGTCAATGCCCGGTCGTGGTCAGTGCCAGCCGCGACCCGGAAGAGGAACGGCGGACCGCGGAGACGCTGATTTCCTACTCAATCGACCAGCTCTTCATCGTCGGCGCCACCGATCCGGACGGCGTGCACGAGGTCTGCGAGGCGGCGGGACTGAGGCATGTCAACATCGACCTACCGGGAGCAAAGGCGCATTCGGTGATCAGCGACAACTATGAGGGCGCGCGGATGCTGACGGAGGCAATCATCCGCCAATTCGGCAATGATGACCCCCTGCGGCCGGACGAGCTGTTTCTGTTTGGCGGCCGCAACGACCACGCAAGCCGCGAACGCATCGCCGCTTTCCATGCGACCAAAAAGGCACTGTTGGGCGCCGACCCTGATGACGGAGTACAGTCCTCCGGCTATTCGCCCGACATAACGTTGCGTGCCTTCGAGGCATTTTGCCAACGCCGTGGCAAGCTGCCGCGCGCATTGTTCATCAATTCGTCGATCAATATGGAGGGTCTGCTGCGTTTCATGGCGGGCCGGCCGGCGGAGATGTTTAGCGAGCTTGTCGTCGGTTGCTACGACTATGACCCATTCGCCTCTTTCCTGCCCTTCCCCGTAATCATGGTGCGGCAGAATTTTGAGGCGATGATTGCGAAAGCGTTCGAACTGATCAATGAACCGCCGACGGCCCCGCAGATTTTCCTGATTGCGCCGGAGTTGATCCAACCGAGGTCCGCTTTGAAAGGGCCGCTCGACACGCTGAAGGATATAGCGTGAGCGCCCCGAGAACGGGTCTTTGCACAGCTCCCCGCACGCAGGTATCAAGACCCGAGACGTGTAGCGTCGTTATGGAAACCAGCGGCGGTTCGTACCTCACAGGGGTGCGCGGCTTTGCCTGTTCATGACGTGTGCACGGCTCTGATCTGAACCGGTCGGATGCAGCCGGCGTCGATCCCGTCGGGCAGGGCTCCGGGAACTGTCCTGTCCCTTGACAGTGGAAACCTGATTTCGGGCCAGTCCAACTGGCGGTTACTAGACGTATGGCCAACTCATGCGCCTAAGTTTGTCTACGGCTCGCGCGCACCTGGCAAGCCCGCCCACCCAAGTCCCCGCTTGGTGCAACAGCGCCCGTCCGGCCCCGCCGCACCCAACCGTGCGGCGGGCTTTTTTCCGCGGTGGAACACCGGCGCGCAGGGAAGTTCGGCAAAGGCAGCAAACCCTTCGCCTCACAGTATTGCTGCGGGATCGCTTGTCCTGTCGCCCACGTGTCGATCGACGAGGTCATATCGACCGACAACGCTCGCTAGGGCTTCCCGATGATGGGAGTCATGCTTGGTCCTTTCTCGGCAGAGAGCCGGCCACAAGCCGAAGGCGTTCATAAAGAACAGCCTCGTCGAACTCGCCGTCCGAGAAGAGTGCCATTGCGGTCATGCTCAGGCGCTCCGCTTGCTGGCTACTAACCGAGATACCGGCCTCGGCGCAGACACGATGAAAGACCACTGTTTCAACAAGGCCAAATCGCCAGGATAATATGCCACTCATTGAGACAGGCCCATGGCAGCTGCTTCGACGATCGCCTCGGTTGCTCTTCGTCGGATGCGACCAAACAAGGCGCAGCCTGCCTAATTTGCTTCAGTGCCGTTTTCATCGAAACTGTGTCGCCATACTCGGCCCTATTTAGAAATGCAGCGATGCTCCTAGAACTGGAGTCCCCTTTGCGCATTGCTCATCCAATCCATCCCCAAAGACACGCCCCGTTGGGACTATTCCCGATTGGCTTCAATTGGATGTAACAAACGTACGGTTGCTCCACCGTTGCTTAGCCGCTCAGTCCGGAATATTGGCGAAAATTTATTCGGCCTGCGTCTTAATGCGATGGCTGTATTTGGAGTGCGGGTGCATGCTACGGAGCTCTGGCCTTGGCCGGCTGTCCTTTATCGAATTCCAAATGCCCACATTGGTCGAGAAGCCACCCAGGACCTTGCAGGCCTTCAACCTCCCACACCTACGGCAAGGGTGGTCCTGTTCTAAGCGCTCGTTCGACGAACCTCGGCAGATCATCGTCGGTAGCGGGCCTACCTCTTCCGAGGCGGCGCCACGTCCTCGAGTCCAACATTTGCGAGTAGAGCGTCAGAGCCTCATAGCGAAGCCAGATGCCACGTCCGTCCAGCTCAGCGTCGTGAACAACAATGTCTCGCTATATGGGGACTATGACTTTGACGTCGCTATTGGCCTGGTCGAGACGGACGCGAACGGCGCCATCAGGTATGAAGATGGCGGCAGGCACCGTGCACGAGTTCGCTATACTATCCGGCATATGTGAGCGTAGGTGCGCGAAAATATCCCATGGAGATGCCTCTGCACCGGTCCAGTATGCTGCCGTGGTCTTCGGCGGCCTGATGGCGGGGCTGGCAGCGCGTTTCTTTCTGTCGGCCAAGCGGCGCGTTTCGTGCCGGACATGACCAACCGACGCGGCTGGCTGGCGATCATCATCGTCATCGCCGGCCTGTGGCGGCCCTACCCGATTTTGGTAGCGGCACTAGTGTTTTCCTTCCTCGATGCGCTGCAATTGCAAATCCAAGGCATCGGCATAGCCATTCCCTACCAATCTATGTTGATGATGCCCTATGTTGCGGCGATCATCGCGCTGATGATCCGTCGCTCGCGGGCCAGCGCCCCGGCCATGCTCGCGTGCCGTACGCACGGGAATAGGGCAGCGCTGTCCGAAGTCGCTGCTCGCTTTCAGTATTCCCGACCAGCACGGCTGCCGACATCGAGCGCGTCCAAGCTTGTCTGGAGGCGATGAAAGCGAAGCTTGCCGGCTTGATATTTGCGGGGAATAGGGTTTGTTGCGGAATAATGAATTATTTGCCTGCTTGGCAATAAACAGTTCATCCATTTCAACGTGCGCCATTAGACAAGAGGAAAACTCGATGACCGTTTCTCCAGACCAAAACGACCAGGCTGATCTCGTACGAATTACCGCCGACATCGTTTCCGCCTATGTTTCGAACAATCCTCTGCCGGTCGGCGAGTTGTCGAAGCTGATCGGGGACACCCATGCCGCTTTGCAAGGGGTCGGCAAGCCCGTGGCTCCGGCCGCAGTCAAACTGGAGCCCGCGGTGTCGATTAAGATATCGGTGACACCTGATTTCATCATCTGCCTGGAAGACGGGAAAAAGTTCAAATCTTTGAAGCGGCATATCAGAACGCATTACAATCTGAGCCCTGACCAATACCGTCAGAAATGGAACCTGCCCTCGGATTATCCGATGGTGGCGCCGAACTACGCGGCTACCCGCTCGGCCCTGGCGAAATCGATAGGCCTGGGGCGCAAGGCAGCAGTGCCAGCAATAGCTGCGGCAGAAAAACCAAAACGAGCTGTTCGCACCGCGGCAGCGACAACCGCAATCAAGTCGCCGGTGAGGAAGGCGCGCAAGGCACCCGTTAAAGCTTAGAGTGCTGCACCCGACGTATGTGCTAGTCAGCAGCGGACCTGAACATGGCGAAGCCCCGCCTTTTGCGGCGGTGCTCCGTTTGGGCGGATGACTCTGCGGTGGGGCGGGACCAGATGAGGGAGAACTCGCCCTCGGTCCCGGTTTCGACCAGGCTCGCATAGATCGGAGCGGGGAAGCTCGGATCATCGAGCTTGACCGAGTGATAGTCGCGGCCCGCGCGCGAGGTCTTCTTCCATGCGGCGCCGAACTCGGTAGCGCCGGCGAAGATGCGGAAGCATTTCTCATTCGACTTCGACCGGGGTGAACCTCACCGTCCTTCACGCCGAGGTGGCGGCGATCCGAAGTGACGCTGGCGCCTCGCGCCAGTTGTTGGTGGCGGCTTTGGGGCGCCGGCTGACGCTCATCGCTCCGTGCCGTTGGTGATCGGTACCAAGCGGTCAAGACAAGGCCCGAGCGCCTTGAGGCTCCCAACCTGTCCGCCGAGGATGTGAACGCGTGCTAGATAAGCGCGGGGTTCTGTCGGCAATTTGTCAGTAGGCGCGTAGAAGCCTGCTTCGATCTGGTCACGCGGCGCATCTGCGACCTCCGAAACGAACGACCTGCGGGACGTTCGATGTTCGACCTGCTGCATGGGTCCTCCAACTTTTGCGGGCCATGACGTCGCATACTCCCGGCGCAAGATAAAATCGAAGTCATCATACGAAAATTCAGCTTCCGAGGGCGAGATTGCTAAAGTCATCATGTGCCCTCTGCTATGCACCGCATCTCGCTCGCCGGTCGGCTGCGCGCTTTTCCAGCAGGCAGAACTGCGGGCGATGGCGGCGATGATTGTCCTCGGATAGCGAGCTGAGCGCGTGCAAGCCGCAGGTATCAATTAGCGGACATCAGCTCAATGCAGTAATCGGCCGAAAGGGGCCCGCCATAATTCGCCTGGCCTATTCGAAGGAATAGGTAAACCCTTGGCCTGAGGCGCCAACCGTGACCTTCGTCATCTTTTCGCCCGTGAGCGACCGGTTCAGCACGCCGCGGCTCAGTTCCGGAAGAAGCGTGTTGGTTAGGATGGCGTCAATCATTCTGCCGCCGGATTCGATCTCCGTGCAGCGGGTCTTGACCAGATCCATTACACCGTCGCCGATCACCAATTCCGCATCGTTGGTCGCGCGCAGCCGGCGAGCAATCTTGGCGAACTGATGACGGGTGATCGCTTCGATCATCGAATCCGAAAGCGGAAAGTAGGGGATGGTCACCACCCGGCCGAGAAAGGCCGCAGGGAAGACTTTCAGCAATAAGCTGCGTAATGCGGTGTCCAGTTCGTCGAGCCCTGCCCGGACCGTGCCATTCCTTGTCCGGTCCATAATCACTTCGGAGCCGACATTCGACGTAAGAAGGATCAGCGTGTTCTTGAAATCGATGCGTCTACCTTCACTGTCGTCCATCATCCCTTTGTCAAAGACCTGGAAGAAGATTTCGTGCACGTCTGGATGCGCCTTCTCGACCTCGTCGAGCAGGATCACCGAATAGGGTTTGCGTCGCACCGCCTCGGTGAGAATTCCTCCCTTGCCGTAGCCGACATAGCCGGGCGGCGCGCCCTTCAAGGTAGAGACCGTATGCGCCTCCTGGAATTCAGACATGTTGATCGAGATCAGGTTCTGCTCTCCGCCGTATAGCGTTTCGGCCAGTGCCAAGGCGGTTTCGGTCTTGCCGACGCCCGAGGGGCCGCAAAGCAGGAATACACCCACCGGCTTTTCCGGAGCGCCGAGACCGGCGCGGCTGGTCTGCACGCGCTTGGCGATCATCTCCATGGCGTGATCCTGTCCGACAACGCGCTCGGACAGAGTGGCCGCGAGCCGCAGCGCCTTCTCGGTCTGACTCGACAGCATCCGCCCCGTCGGGATGCCCGTCCAGTCCTGGACCACGGCCGCCACGGCGTTGCGGTCGACCGATGGCAGGATCAGCGGTGTTTCGCCTTGCGCCTCGGCCAGTTCGCTCATCAGTTCGCGCAGCCGAGCGAGATCGGCAGCCGGATCGGGAGGAGAAGTACCGCCTCCCGCCGCAACCTTCGTCCCGGCGTTGGACCGTTCGGTCTCCGGCAGGTCCACGCTCTCTGTCTCAGTGGCGGCCTCCTGCCCTTCCACGGCATCGAGAGGCACGCCGTCACCGCGTAGCCTGGCGCGCAGTTCGAGTATCTCGGCCACCAGCGCCTTTTCGCGCTCCCAGCGCTGTTGCGCGGCTGCTAGCGTGCGTTCGGTCTCAGCAAGCCCAGCCTCGACCCGTGCCTGCCGCTCAGCCACTTCGATGCCGATTGCAGCCTCGCGGCCGATAATGCCGCGCTCGACCTCCAGCGCCTGACGACGGCGCATGATGTCCTCGACCTCGGCCGGCGTGGCGTGCTGCGATACGGCGACACGCGCGCAGGCGGTGTCGAGAAGGCTGACCGCCTTGTCCGGCAACTGCCGCGCCGGGATGTAGCGATGCGACAGGGCGACCGCCGCGTCGATCGCCTCGTCCAATATCTGCACTTCGTGGTGCTGTTCGAGAACGCCGGCTACGCCGCGCAACATGAGGATGGCAACCGATTCCGAAGGCTCGTCGATCTTTATCACCTGGAAGCGGCGGGTCAGTGCCGGGTCTTTCTCGATGTGCTGCTTGTATTCCGACCAGGTCGTTGCCGCTATCGTGCGAAGTTCGCCGCGCGCCAGCGCCGGCTTGAGCAGATTGGCAGCGTCGCCGGTTCCGGCAGCACCACCGGCACCGATCAGGGTATGAGCTTCGTCGATGAAGAGGATGACCGGCGCTTCAGAGGATTGAACTTCGTCGATTACGGCCTTCAGCCGCTTTTCGAATTCACCCTTTACGCTAGCGCCTGCCTGCATCAATCCAACGTCGAGCATGCGCACGCTCACTCCCTGCAGTGGGGGCGGCACATCGCCTTTGGCGATGCGCAGAGCAAAACCCTCCACGACTGCGGTCTTGCCGACACCCGCCTCCCCGGTCAGGATCGGGTTGTTCTGGCGGCGCCGCATCAGTATGTCGACAATCTGCCTGATCTCCGGATCGCGGCCGACGACCGGATCAATCTTTCCGTCGCGGGCGCGCTGAGTCAGGTCGGTGGCATATTTGGCCAGTGCCGAATCCCCGCCCGGAACCCGCCGCGGCGCCTCTGCCGCGGCGACCGTAGGCGAAGCGCCGGCTTCGAGTGAGCCCTCCGTGATATCGGCGAAGCGCGCCACTACGGCGTCGGCGTCAATTTTGTCGAACTCGCCGCTGATCTTCGACAGCAGGCCTTCCAGTACCGGTGTCTTCAGGCAAGCAAGCAGAACATGTGCGCTGCGAACCTCCTCCACGCCGAATTCCAGTGTTGCCAGATTCCATGCCTCCTGGACGGCGTGGAAGATATGGTCCGAAAACTCTTCGATCGAGGTTGCGCCATAAGGCAGTTTGTCCACCGCGCGCGTCATATCGGCCGTAAGTCGGCTCGCATCCAGTCCCGCATCGGCGATCATCATTTGCACATCCGAGCGGTCGGAGAGCACGAGCTGCTCAATGAAGTGGACGAGTTCGACGTAAGGATTGCCGCGCAGCTTGGCGCTGTCGGCCGCTGCCTTGAAGGCGCGCAACCCTAGAGGATTGAGCTTGCCGACCAGTTCCTTGCGCTTGAAACTCTGCGATGACCGGCGCTGTTCCATCGAACGTGCTCCTGCACTCTGCAAGTGGATAACCTGCCACATAAGCAGCCGCTTGACAAAGTGCGGGATGAACAAAGGTTTCGATCCCCGATTATGCGGGCTCCCATCATTGGTGGAAGATCCTGCATCGCCGGCTGCAAACAACCACGAGCCTGAGATCCCAGGCACGACATTTCCGGTCCAGGGCTCGGCAATCACGCCTTTCGGATTCCACAATCAAGACAAGGCTGCATTAGCTTTTGTTAATTTTTCCGCACTCGCTGAATTGTGGAAAAGCGCAACCGTGTGATAACGTAGGGGCAGGTCGGCCTCAGGGCCGGCGACTGGGGGATCGGTGTGATCGACGTCGCACTCTGGCTTGCTCCGCTCGACGGTGAAAATCCGTCGGGAGAGGATTTGCGTAACGATCCGGCGTTTCACGAACTGGAGCGCCTGACGGAGCCCCAGGTCAAGGTTGTCCATGACGGCAACAACAGGCCGGTCTCGCAAAGCACCATTCCCGTTGACTGGCCAGCAGTGCTCACCAAGGCTGAGGAATTGCGCGCGCGTGGCCGCGACTTGCGCCTGATTGTAATTGTCACACGCGCACTGGCCAACGAGCAGGGACTGGCCGGGTTGGCGCAGGGTCTGACGCTTATTGGGCGGACGTTCGACCTGCATTGGGAAACCATGCACCCGGCGCTGCGCCCCAACACGTCGCCTCGCGAGGCCGCCTTGCGCCGCATCAACGCGCTGCTCGACCTTCAAAATGGTCAGGACGGGCTGCTGGCCAACCTGCGGCAAATGACTTTCTTTGCGCCACGCTCGATCGGGCCGATCAGCGGACGCGACCTGGAACACGCTGCGCTCGACGACCGCGTCATGCTGCAAGAAGCAGCGTCAGGATTGAATGCGGCCGAAAAGGCAGCGCTTGTCAGTGCGCACGGACAACTGTTGAATCGGGTCCGTGCCGGGTGCGCGGCACAGGCGGATCAAGCCAATGAGGAAATGCAGTCGCTCATCGCCAATGCGCGCGCGGCGGTCGCGGCACTGGAAGCCATCGAGACAGCCCTCAACGCTCGCCTTGAAGGCAGCGGCGGGACCACCGTTCCGGAATTAAAACGGTTCCTGCAGCGTTTGTTGACAACCCTCGAGCGCAACTCGGCTGCCGGCGCGATGGCGAATGGCTCGGCAAAGCCGTCCCCTTCGCTTGCAGAACCGGTAATGCCTGCCCGAAACGGTCATGGAGCCGATGCAATGGCAAGTGTGGCTGGCTGCGCGGACTCGAGCACCGGACTCCCTGACAGGATTTCATCGCGCGACGACGTGGTGAAATGCCTGGACCTCGTAGTCGCCTTTTATGACCGCACCGAACCGTCGAGCCCGATTCCCCACCTCGCCCGCCGTGTGCGCCGGATGGTGCATATGGATTTTGTAGAACTGATGGAAGATCTCGCCCCGTCGGGATTGAAGGAGTTCCGGCTTCTTGCCGGCGTTCCCGATGCCAAGAAGACGGCTCAGAAGGATGAAAGGTAGCAAGCAATGCCAGCCGAAAGCAAAGCCAAGGTCATCGAACGAAATCGCGCGCCGCGGGTGCAGATCGCCTATGACGTGGAAACCTATGGCAGTCCAACGACAATCGAGCTGCCGTTCGTCATGGCCGTCATGGCGGACCTTTCAGGCGCTTCGCAGACCAAGGAAGCGTCGAAGTCGATACTGGACCGCTCCCTTGTCGAGACCGATGCGAACCGTTTCCCGCGTTTCATGGAGGCACTTGGACCACGCGTGAAAGCCCGCGTGAAGAATACGCTGCCCCAGGCCGAAGGCGCCGAGCGGGACGAGGAGCTGGCGCTCGACCTCACCTTCACCAAGATGGGCGATTTTGCGCCGGACAAGATTGCCGAGCAGGTGCCCCAATTGGCCGAAATCCTCAAGATGCGCCGCCAACTCGAGGAACTTCTCGGCTTCATGGACGGGCGCGTCGACGCCGAAAAGCGTATTGCGCAACTGCTGAACAATGAACCGCTTCTTGGCCAGATCGCCAGCCAGGCACTGGCGGACGACAAGGCAGGGGAATGACCATGGCCGAACAGCAAAAAACCGCCGCCGTCGCCGAGGCGGAAACCATTGATCTTGGAGAATTCAGCGGACTCCTCGAGAAGGATTTCAAGGTCAAGAAGGACGACAGCGAAAAGCTGCAGCAATTGGTGCGCAATCTCGCACTTGCAGCGCAGACACGTTCCGATACCACGACCATCTCGTCGAATGCGATCAAGTCGATCAAGTCGCTGATTGCCGGAATCGACAAGATGCTTTCCGAACAGGTCAACGAGATCCTGCACGCGCCGGAAGTGCGCGAAATGGAGGGCACATGGCGTGGCCTGTGGTATCTCGTAAACAATACCGAGACGGATCAGAAGCTGAAGATCCGGGTGATGAACATCTCCAAGGAGCAGCTGGCCGACACGCTTGAGGATTATGAGGGCCAGATGTGGGATCAGAGCCCGATCTTCAAGAAAGTCTACACGGACGAGTATTCGATGCTTGGCGGCGAGCCGATCGGCTGTGTGATCGGTGCGTACGAATTCTCCAACCACCCGCGCGACGTCGGTCTGCTGCGCAACATCTCCGGCATCTGCGCCTCAGCGCACACGCCTTTTATCGCAGCTGCCTCGCCTCGCCTGTTCCGCATGGATAGCTGGCAGGAATTGCCGAATCCGCAGGACCTGCAGCAGATCGTCTCCAACCCCGCCTATGCCTCCTGGCAGTCGCTGCGCGAGAGCGAGGATGCACGCTACATCGGCCTGACCATGCCTCGCGTTCTGGCGCGGCTGCCGTATGGCACCGATACCGTTCCGGTGAAGGGCTTCACCTTCGAGGAGGAGGTGCATGGCGACCACAATAAATATGTCTGGATGAACGCTGCCTTCCCGATGGGCGTGAACATAAACCGCAGCCACAAGCTCTATGGCTGGGGTACGCAGATCCGCGGCGTCGAAAATGGCGGCACGGTCCTCAACCTGCCAGTGCACAGCTTCCCGACCGATGATGGCTCGATAGCGATGAAATGTCCGACGGAGGTCGCCATCGACGACCGGCGCGAGGCGGAGCTGGCCAAGCTCGGCCTGATGCCCATCCTGCATCGAAAAAACACCGATCTCGCCGCCTTCATTGGCGCCCATTCGCTGCAGGACGACGAGACAAGGGCGGGACGGCTGGTCGACCCCGATGCGCAGGCCAACGAGCGGCTGAGCGCCAACCTGCCCTACCTTTTCCCGGTCTCGCGCTTTGCCCACTACCTCAAGGCGATCGCGCGCGACAAGGTCGGTTCGTTCAAGGAGCGCTCCGACATGCAGATCTGGCTGACCGAATGGATCAACCGGTATGTGCTGGCCAACCCGGCGTTTGCCGATGACAAGGCGCGCGCCAAGCGCCCGCTCGCCGCCGCCGAGGTTCAGGTGGACAGCGTGGAGGGACGCCCAGGCTACTACAATGCCCGCTTCTATCTGCGCCCGCATTATCAGCTGGAGGGTATCAATGCCTCGCTCCGGCTGGTTTCGGAACTTCCGTCCGTAAAGACTTGATTTGCAGCAACAACATCTTGGTTTTTGAAAGCGGTGGAGAAAGACAATGCCCACAAATACGAAGATTGATGGCTTTCTAAAGGTTCCGGATATCAAAGGTCCAAGCACTCGTGATGGCCATGAGGACGAAATCGAAATCCATGGCGTCGATTACAAGATGATCGCACCCTATGATCCAAACTCGCTCTCGCGCCGCGGTCGTGTATCCTTGGGTATGATCAAGTTCACCAAGCATTATGACAAGTCCTCGCCCTACCTGAAAAAGGCGCTGTTCGAAAACAAGGCCCTGGACGAAGTCGTGTTTTCGGCACGGCGGACCATTGATGGCGAGACCAAGGATTACCTGGTCGTCACACTCACCGACGCCTCGATCATGGAATACGACATGTCGCAGGCCGAGGATGAGGAGGACCTGATCGAGGAAGAGGTCAGCTTTGCCTACAAGAAAATAAAGTTCGTCTACGACGACAACGACGAAATCGAAATGGATGTCTATGTCGGCAAGTGAGGCCCGGCGGCCCGGCGCGGACAAGTCGCTGGGTAGCGGCAGCTCGCGAGCAAAGCGCGAAGCCGTCCAGCCCTCTCTATGGGACCGCCTCGTAAACGATCTGCCGGGTATGACCTCCGAGATAGACGGGCTGCGCCAGGCACTGCAGGACGAGCTTGGCGCGGAGCGGCTGGACAATCTTGTTGCGGCCAGCGCGCGGCTCATCGACGCCGACGCGGAGTTGGCGGCCGACCAGAAGCGGCGTCTGCATCGCCTGGCCTTTCAGAGCCAGCACCGCGCTGAAATCGAAAGCCGCGGCGTGGTGGTGTCGGCGCGTGTGCTCAAGGAAGCCGTGCGGCGCGATGTCGAGGCTTTGTTCAATACCGAGCGCTTCGAGGCCGTTCCGCTGCTTTCCGACCTTGAAAGCGAACAGGCCACGGACAACCCACCGTCGCTCGCCGATTTTCCGGAGGTGCGTCGCAGCGTCGTCAATTACGGAGTGCCTTCCTTCTCGGGCCGTTCTTCCCGCGACTTTGATCGCGAGGCCCTTGCGCGCGAGATCCGCTCGGTGCTTGCCACCTTCGAGCCGCGTCTCAAGGACAGTGCAACAAAGGTTGCCGTAACCCTTGGCGACAAAACCGTGGGCCTGAGGATCGAGATAGATGCGGTGTTGATCATGACGCCCACGCCCGAACGTATGCGCCTGCGCACCACGATCAATCTCGATAACGGCTTGGCTCGGACCGAATTTAGGGAAGCCTGAGATGGACCGGGTCTTCGTAGAATATTACGAGGAGGAACTGACCCATATCCGCGCGCTCGCGGCAGAATTTGCCGACATGCATCCCGCGGTGGCGCGCAACCTTTCACTCGATACGGTCCCCTGTCCGGACCCTTACGTCGAGCGGCTGCTTGACGGCGTTGCTTTTTTGGCCGCGCGGACCCGACTCAAGGTCGATGCGGAACGCTCGCGTTTCTCGCGCGCCGTCCTTGATGTTCTCTATCCCGATCTTGTCACGCCGGCGCCGGCAACGGCCGTGGTGGTGTTCAAACCCGGCCAGCAGGTCCAGACAATGATTGGGGGCCATGTCGTCAAACGCAATACGCGTCTGGTTTCCAGCCTCCAGCCAGGCCTGTCGACGCGTTGCACGTTCACCACCGCCCAGGACATCACGCTGTGGCCGATTGCCATCACCTCGGTCGGCTATTTTCAGGATCGCAGCGCCTTGGCTGCAGCCGGCATCGCGCGGATCGGCGGTGTGGATGGCGAGGCGGCGCTTCGCATCACGCTGGCTCGTACCGGAAAAGGCAAGCTCGACGAACTGTCGCTCGACCGGCTTGATCTCTACTTTTCCGCGCGCACCAAGGCACCACTGCTTTTCGACGCGATTTTCGGCGCCTGCGCGGCCGTTGGTGCACGGCCGGAAGGCAAGGCCAACCCGATATCGCCGTTGCCGGTACCTGAAATGGTCGGCATCAACGATGACGAGGCGCTGATGCCTCGTACACGTCCGACCTTCGAAGGGTACCGTCTTCTGCGCGAATATTTCATGATGCCGGAGCGCTTTCATTATGCTCGGGTTTCGGGATTGCAGCCCATCGTGCGCACATGCACAGCCGAACTCGAGATAATCTTCATCTTCAGGCGTCCGGTGCCTGAAGTTGCCGATGTGACGGCGGCCGATTTTGAACTTTTCGCAACGCCGATCATCAATCTGTTCGAACGTGAGTGCAACGTCGTCGAGCTCGATCCACGCAAGACGCGGCAGGTGCTGCATGCCGACCGCACGCGAGCGCGGGACTTCGAAATCTATCGGGTTATCCGCGTCGAGGACGCCGACAGCGAGGGGAGCGACGCCGCAATCCCGGAGCTCTTCAGCCTGGGACAGAACCGCGGCAGCGGTTGGGTTTATTCCACCGAACGGCGCCCACGCCGCCCGACGGAGGAGGAACGGCGCGACGGCCTCACCCGTACTTCATACACGGGCGACGACGTTTTCCTGGCGATTTCGCGTCCCGCGGAAAGTCCTCCGAACCGGCCGCTGAAGCGCGTCGACGTCGTGGCGCTCTGCACCAACCGCGATCTGCCGATTCTTGACGACAACCCTACCTTGACTCTGGAAGCCGGCGATCCGGTCGAGACGATCCGGCTTCTCGGCGCATTGCGCCCGCCTCGCCCAGCCATCCCCGCAGCGCTGCCGGCGGGCGCGGCGGGTGAATCGCGAGCCGACAATCTCGCCTGGCGGCTTGTAGCGCAGCTCGCGCTCAACTTTCTAAGCCTTGCAAAAGAAGGTCGCGGCGTCGATCCGCTGCATGCGCTGCTTGAGCTTTACGCCGACAGGGGAGACCCGAGCCTCGCCCGCAATGTGCACTCGATCGTGCGCATCGACTCCCGGTCGGTCATCGAACGGCTGCAGATCGATGGGCCGATGTGCTTCGGACGAGGCACGGAGGTGACATTGCATGTCGATCAATCGGTTCTGGCGGGGCAGAGCACCTTGCTGCTTTCGGCCTTGCTGGCACGGCTGTTTGCCCGTCATGCCGGAATAAACGGCTTTGTGCGAACCCGCACATGGCTGCTGCAGAAGCAGGAGGATGTGCCATGGCCCATGACGCCCGGCAATCGCTACCTGATCTAGACAAGCCTGGCCGGTCCGAAGAGCTGTCGGATGCATTCGACTTCTTCGAGTTGTTGCGGCGACTCGAACGAAGAGGCGGGCTGTTCGGCTATTCCGGCCCGCCGGAGCGCGAGCCGTCGCGGCTCGGGCAGCATGTCCGTCTCAGCTTTTTCGCCAAGGACTTGGCAGAATTCCGCGAAGCGACTGACAAAGCGCCCGCTCGGGTCACGGTCGCAAACATTGGTCTGATGGGGCCTGAAGGTCCGATGCCCCTGCATTTGACGCGCTGGGTACTCGATCGCCTGTCGCAACGCTGGTTCACCGGCGCCGATGCGCAGCAGACCAGCGACACGACGTTCATGGACTTCGTCAACATTCTTCAGAACCGCATGATTGCGCTGTATTACAGGGCGTGGGCGGATGCGCATCCGGCGGTTCAGGTCGAGCGCCCGGTAGGTGGGCGCGTTCGCGCCATGCTTGAAGCCATGGCGGGAATAGGGCTTCCCGGCACCTACAACCCCGAACTGGACGCAGTGAAGCTGCGCCAGGCCGCTTCGCTTGCCAATCAGGTCGACGGCCCCGAGCGGCTGACATTGTTCCTGGCTGAGGCGTTCAAGGTGCCGGTCCAGATCAGGGAGTTCATCGCTGCCTGGATGACCATACCAGCCGCGCTCCAGACCCGCGTTGGCAAAGCCTACGCAGGGCTCGGTCGGGAAGCGACGATCGGTCCGCGCGTCTTCAACCGTCAAAGCAGGATCGAGCTCCGCGTCGGCCCGCTGGGCTATGAGGAGTTCAAGGCGTTCCTGCCGGGCGGTCAACGCCTCAAATTGTTCAAGCAAGCCGTTAGGGACATGGTCGGCGCATCGCTCGACGTCGATCTGCGCATCGTGCTGGCGCGCGATGCCGTTCCGCCGCCGCGTATTGGAACCGTGCAACTCGCCCGGACCGCGTGGCTTGCGCGGCCCGCTGAAAGGGGCGATGCTGACGACATGCGGCTGCGGACACTAGTCGGCTGGCGGCAGGAAGGGGCGGAGGTCGCGGCATGAGTCTGCTGCTGACGCTGGAGCAAGGGCCACGCACCCAGGCGGTACGGCAGACCCGGCTTGACGAGGGGGAACTGGTGATCGGCCGCAGCGCGGACGCCGGCTGGCAGATCGACGATCCCGACATGTTCGTTTCGCGCGCCCATTGCAGGATCAGCGGTGGGCGCGACGGATATTTCGTCACCGATACGTCGAGCAGCGGATTGTTCATAGACGACTCCGACAGCCCGCTCGGCGCCGGCAAGTCGACGCGTCTTCGCAATGGCATGCGGCTGAGACTGGGCGATTACATCGTGCATGTCGATCTGCAGACGTCTAGTGCCCAAGCTACAGCAGCAGCCGCAGCGCCGGTTCCGGAGCGCTCACCGCTGGCGTCTCGGGCGCCGGTCAGCATCGGCCGTGACGATTTCTTTTCAGCCGCCGTGGAAGAGGAGCCGCAGCGGCCACGTCCAGCCGAGCTGCCGAACCCGTTCGAGCAGCCGATCCCGGGTGCGTTCGAACGCGCCAATTCCAGACAGCGCAGCTCGCCTGCTTTCGACGACCCGTTCAGCCTCGATCCGATCGCAACACCAGTATCCAAAGGCACCGCAAACTATCCAGAACCAGCCAGCGCACCCAAGCAGACAGACCCATTTGGCCTCGAGTCGGTGTCGTTCCCCAACGGCGCTACGGAGCCTGCGACGGCAAAGCTGCCGGAATTCAGCGACGACTTCGGTTTTGGTCCAGCCACAGCGCCCAACCCGGGAAGCGGCGCCAGCTCAACCGGGCAGCGCGAGGGCGACGCCCAGCCACAGCAAGCGGCCAATCCCTGGGACGTGCCCGTGCGAGGGGCAGATGCCCCTCCCCCAATACGGGCAGGCGCAGCCGCCAGCCCAGCCCGCCAGCCGCCTGCGAGGCAGCACGCCGACATGGCGCTTCGCACCGCATTCCTGCGCGGTATGGGTGTCGCGGAAGCCGATTTTCCCGGGCGCGACGCCGTCGCCGAGATGGAAAAGTTCGGCCGCGAATACCGGCTTATGATGGAAGGATTGATGCAGCTGCTGCGCAAGCGTGCCGAAGAAAAGGGAAATGCCCGCGTTGCCCAGACAATGGTCGGAGCCTCCGAGGTCAATCCACTCAAGTTTCTGCCCACGGTCGACGACTCAATCGTGATGCTTATCGCCGAACGCAGCCCCGGATTTCTCGCCGGCGAAGCGGCTATCGCGGATGCGGTTCGCGATCTGGCACAGCATCACGTGCGCGCCTGGCGCGGCGTGCAGGCTGCCTTGCGGCGGATGGTCGACCGTTTTGAGCCGGCAGCCATCGAAGAAGAGCTGAAATCGAGTTCCGCGATCGGCACGCTGTTGTCGGGCGGGCGCGGCGCCAGGCTGTGGGAGCTCTACCAGAAACGCCATCGTGAAATCGCCGAGAGCGCGGAAAAGAGCTTTCTCGGCGAAATCGGCGCCGATTTTCGGGATGCATATGAGGAGGAGTAAGACATGATCGATCGACGAGAATTTATCGTTGCCTTGGGTGCGACCGGGCTGCTTACGGCCTGTCAAAGCGCCGGGCCGCCAAAACCGTCGGTCATCACGGTCAAGCTGACAGGAGCGGCCGGCATGAACCCTGGACCAGGCGGCGGCGACCGGCCTGTGACGATGCTGGTCATGCGGCTGCGCAGCACCGGTAAGTTCAACTCTGCCGACTACTTTGCCTTGCAGGGGGATGCCGGCTCGGCACTGGCAGGTGATCTCATCGGATCCGACCAGATTGCCGTCGCGCCTGGAAAAACTGCGACCAAGACCATTACGGTCGAACCGGATGCGACGGCCCTGGGCTTCGTTGCACTTATCCGTGAGCCTGGCGGGCGAAACTGGCGGACGACCAAATCGGTTTCGTCCGGATCAAACTTTACGATCAATGTCACACTCGGCAGCGGCGGCATTTCCGCCTGACGGCCAAGGCAAGGGGAGCTCGATGCAGAGAGTAGCCGGATGAGCGATGCAAACAGGGTGCTGTGGTCCGAGGGCCTTTTTCTGCGGACCCAGCATTTCCAGCAGCAGGATCGTTTCTTCGAGGCGACTGTGCGCGGCGCGTTGCAGGCCGGCCAGTTGCATACGTTCGGCTTTCAGCAATTGACCCTGGATAAGGCATTGCTCGATGCCGGCCAGATCTCGATCCTGTCTGCACGAGGCATTTTCCCGGACGGAACCCCCTTCTCCATTCCGGATCTGATGGACGCGCCGCGTCCGCTGCCGGTCACCCCGGATACAGGCGCCGGCCCAGTGCTGGTCGCCCTGCCCCTCGAGCCGGCCGGCGGCGTTGGCTTCGATCCGGCGCATGCGTCACCCAGCGGTGCGCGCTATCATGGACGGATCGTTTCGGTGCGCGATGCCGTCCAGGGCGGTTCAGATCCCGAAGAAATCGAAATCGCCCGACCGCAATCGCTGTTGCTTGCACCCGGCAAATCGGTCGGCGGCTATACCGCCCTGCCGATAGCCGGCATCAAGGGGGTTCGTGCCGATGGCGGCGTTTCGCTAGACGAGACGTTCCTGCCACCGGCCCTGGTTACTGGTGCAGTGGCCTGGTACCGGCAATTGCTTCTGGAAGTCGTCACAGGCCTTGACCAGATCGCCGAGGCGCATGGCAAGATGGTCATGGGCGGGCCAGGGCGCAGCGTCGAAGACCTGTTGATGCTCAACCTCGCCAACGCGGCGCGTCCGCGACTGGCCCATATGCTGGCGCAGGATGTCTTCCATCCGGCCGAACTTTACTTGGAACTGGCCGGGCTTGCCGGCTCGATGGCGACCTACGGCTCGAGCGCGCGGCGACTGGGCGAGCTGCCGGCTTACGATCACATGGCGCCCGGCCCACCGTTTTCGGCGCTGGCGGATGCATTGCGCTCACTGATCCTGAGCCTGCGCTACATCGAGCCGAAATCGCGCGCGCTGCCCGTCATGCGCCATTCGACCAATGTTTGGAAAATCCGCATCGACAATCCGAAGCTGCTGGTGGCCAGCCGGATCGTCATCCGGGTCGGTTCGGAACTGTCGGAGGACGCGCTACGCAAGATATTCGTCAACCAGGCGACCGTGGGCTCGGCGGATGAGTTCGAGGGCCTGTGGAAGTCCCGCCTGCCCGGCATCCCGCTGAAACCGCTTCATTCGCAACCGCGCGAGATTCCTTACGACGGCGATCGGCTGTGCCTTGAGCTCGACCAGAAAAGCGAGCACTGGGCATCGCTGCTCGGTGCCCCAGGCTTCGTCATTGGCGTTTCGGGTGTACTGCCGAGCGAACCGCAGGTGGACTGCTATTCGGTGAACAGGTGAAACCATGAGCCGGGATGATCCTTTCGGACTGTCGGAGGATCGCGAACGCACTCGCATCAGGCTGACCGGCACGCCGATGCCGCGACCGATGGCGGCATCCTTGCCGGGCGGGCCGGTAAAACGCTCGCGCACCCACCCGAACGGCCTTGTCAACGCCTTCGCGCCCCTGCTCGAGTTTGCGCCGGAGCTTGAGAGCGCGCTGCCACCGGAGAATCCGGAAGTGTTACGCACTCGGCTGCTCGAAGAACTGGTTCGGGCACGCGACACGGCAATGGCGGCGGGGTCGTCGATGGAACGGGCCGATCAGGCAGCATGGGTAGTGGCTGCCTTGCTCGACGATCTGGCCCTGAACACGCCCTGGGGCGGGGCCAGCGTATGGCCGCGTCAGCCGCTTGTGGTCATGTTGCGCGGCGACGTCGACGCCGGCACGCAGTTCTTCACACGGCTCGACGAACTGGAACGCCATCCGAACCGCGATCGCGAATTGCTGGAACTTCAATATGACTGCCTGGCACTCGGTTTTCGCGGCAAGTATCGCGTGCCCGGCCGGTCGGGCGATCGCTCGCTCAATGCCGTTCGTGTGGCGGCGGCACGTTTCCTGCGCGATGCCGACGCCGAGAATGCCCCGCTGTCGCCAAACTGGAAAGGCGTCATCACATCCGATGAGCCGCAGCGCTTCATCGTTCCGATCTGGGTGATGGCCCTGGCCGCAGCGGTTATCGCCACCGCGACTTATGTCGGGCTCTCGGTGGGACTAAGCAGCCAGGCGGTTGAGCTTTCAGCGCTGGTCCGCGCCTTGCCGCCGCCGACACGGGGCGACATCAGGCGCGTGTCGCCAACGGTCGATGTCCCGCCGCCGGAGACCGTGGATTTCGCACTGCTGCCCGAATTTGAGGCCGGCGCGCCGGGCAATCTCAGATCGGCTCTGAGCGGCACGGAGAGCGTTTCGCTGGCCAAGCTGGTCATCCAGGCCTCCAATCCCGAACTGTTCCAGTCGTCGCGGCCAACGCTGACGGAAGGATTCGAGCCGCTGATCGGCTCGATCGCCAAGGTGATCCTGGCCAATCAGGACCTGATCGGCAACATCACTGTGCTCGGACATACGGACGGCGTCCCTCTGCAAAGAACCAATCCGCTGTCGACCAACCAGCGACTGTCAGAGGCTCGCGCCCAGACCATTGCCGACATGCTGGTACAAAACGGAGTGCCGCAGGAACGCGTCCATTCCGAGGGCCGGGCAGCCACGGATCCAGTGGCCGACGACGGCACGCGCGACGGCCGGGCCCTGAACCGGCGCGTTGAGGTGCTGGTCGAAAAGAGGCTGTGAGATGTTCATCCTGCGCTTCCTCTGGGCGGTCCTGACATCGCGCTGGCTGTGGACACTGATTGGGATCACGCTGCTTTCGTTGGTGATCTGGGTATTCGGGCCGATCGTCAGGGTCGGGCCCTACGACCCTTTCGCCTCGGACAATGTGCGCATCGTCATCATCGCGCTGCTGGTCATCTTCTGGCTGATCTGGCTGATCGTTGCCCAGCGTCGGGCGATCCGTGCCAACCGGATGTTCGTCGCCGAAATCGCCGCGCCGGCGGTAGAGAAGCCACTCAGTCCCGGCGAAGAGAATGTCGCTGCCGTCGGTGCCAAGTTCGCCGAGGTCATGGCCGAGTTGAAGCGCCGCAAACTGGGCGGTCGCAAGTTCCTGCGCGAGATGCCTTGGTACGTTATCGTCGGGCCGCCGGCCACCGGCAAGACCACGGCCTTGCGCCAGTCGGGGTTGAATTTTCCGATCGACCTGACCGACGACCTGCAAGGGGTCGGCGGCACGCGCAATTGCGACTGGTTCTTTTCGGAGAGTGCGGTTCTGATCGACACTGCAGGCCGCTATGTCCAACAGGAGAGCCAACCCGACGTCGACGCAGTGGAGTGGCTGGGCTTTCTCGACCTTTTGAAGAAGCACCGGGGCCGTCGCGCGCTCAACGGTGTGATCGTCGCGCTTTCGATCGATGTGCTTTCGGAGGGCGACGACACCATCAAGGCGCATGGCCGCAAGATCCGCCGTCGGCTGGCCGAGCTCAACGATCGCCTCGAAATCCGCCTTCCGGTCTATCTGATGCTGACCAAAGCCGACCTGATCAAGGGGTTCGAGGCTTTCTTCGGCGGTTTGTCGACGGCTGCGCGCGAGCAGGTCTGGGGGACTACGTTCGCACTCGACGCGCATGTCGATGCAAGGACCATCGAGCGGGAAATCGCGACGTTAGCAACCGAGCTCGAGCGGCGGCTGGTGCCCCGGCTGGAGGACGAAGACAAGCTTGCTGCCCGCGCCGAAATCTTCAGGTTTCCCGCCCAACTCGCCAGCCTGTCCGAGCCGATCCAGGTACTGATCGAGGCGATGTTCGGCGAAAGCCGGTATGAGGAGGCCGCTTGGCTGCGTGGCCTTTATCTGACGTCGGCGACCCAGGAAGGGGCGCCCATCGATCGGCTGACCGCAGCGCTGTCTGCCTCCTTCGGCCTTCCGCCGCGCCGGGCGTTGGCCGCGCCGCGTGTCGAAAAACGCAGCTTCTTCCTAAAGAACCTGCTCACAGAAGTCATCTTCAAGGAAGCCGGCCTCGGCACCTTCGATCCGCTGGCGCAACGCCGCCGCGCCTGGATCTGGCGTGGCGCGGCCGCCGCATGTGCCGCAGCCGCCCTGCTGGTCAGCGGCCTATTCACCTGGTCCTACTACGACAACCGCAACGCGATCACGGCCCAGGCAAGCCAGTTCGAGGCGCTGCAAACGCCACTGACCTCGGCCGCGGCAAACCCGGCATCCGTAGAACAGCCTGCCATCGATGTCGCCCTCAGTGCCCTGGATGAGGTCGCAAATGCCCGCACCCCGCCGCCTGGCGCAGCACAGGATTTGCTGGGGCCATCATCCTCGGCGGAACTGGTGCGGGCACAGACCGACACTTACGACCATGCTTTGCGTAACGTTCTCGAGCCGCACATGGTGGCGCTGCTCGAAGCGACGATGTGGCGGCAGATCCGCGATCCGGATTTCATGCTTGGCGCGCTGAAGACCTATCGCATGATGACCGGCCTTTCTCAGATGGATCCAGACTTCGCCCAGAGCTGGTGGGTCAACAGTCTGCCTGAATTCGCCGCGGCTGCCCCCTTTCCGACAGCTGACGCCGAAGAGCACCAGCTTGCCGCGATCCGTCGCATGGCGGTTGACGCCAGTTATATCGCCCCGGACCAGGCACTGGTTGCAGAGGCACTGAAAACCGTCTGCACGATTTCCTTGCCGGCGCGTGCCTACAAGCAGCTGCTGGCCGACCCGGCGGTGGCTGCGCTCAAGGAATGGATTCCTGCCAACTTCGCCGGCCCCAACGGCGCCAAGGTCTTTGCGCGGCGTTCCGACAAGACGCTTCGGGTCGGCATTTCGGGAGCATTCACCTATGCCGGCTTCCATGACGCCATTCTCGACCGGGTCGAGGATGTCGCCGCCCAGGCAGCACTCGACCGGGCGGTGTTCGCCGGCGGTTGCTCGGAAAATTCCGAAACCTCGGTGTCGGCGCTGTCAGAGGATATTCTGAAGCTTTATTACGACGACTATATCGCGCAATGGGACAGCTTCCTGCGCGACATGAGGCTCGCGCCATTGACCGACCTCAATGTCGCCAGTGAGAACCTCAAGGATCTTTCAAGCGCCGACTCCGCGCTGAAGCGCCTGGTTACCGCGGTGGTCCAGGAGACCGAGCTTACGCGATCCGATGAAGCGCCGACAAACGACAAGGCCGCGGCGGCAGGTGGCTCGAAACTGCTCGGCAAGCTGGGCAAGCTTGGCAAGATCGTAAAAACCGGAGCAAAGCTTTTGCCGCGTGCGGGCTCCGCCGACGAAGTGGATCTTACCGGCAGTCTGGTAGCCGAGCATTTCAAGCCGCTCAAGGGTGCCATCGCCGAGGTCGACGGCCAGCCGCCGGCGCTCGACGCCGCCATTGTCGCGCTCACCGCACTGTCCAACGTGCTGCAGACGGTGACGGCCAATCCCGATCCCCAGGACGCCATCAAGAAACAGGGCGGCCTCGCCGAACTGACTGGAGCGGTTGCCAGGCAGGCGCAGATCCTGCCCGACCCGGTCGACGACTGGTTGGGCGGCATTGCTGGCGATACCAGCGGGCTGACGCAGAAGGCGGTCACCTCGGAGCTCAACGCCATCTGGCGCGCCGACATCCTGCCGTTCTGCCAGGCAGCACTCAACAACCGCTATCCTTTCAGCCCGGACAGCGCCGTCGACGTCAATGTCCGCGACTTCGCCCGCCTGTTCGGACCAGCAGGACTGATCGACACCTTCATCAACGACCACCTGATCAGCTATGTCGACACGTCGGCGCAGCCATGGAAATGGCGCGCTGATTTCGGCCTCGACCCCTCGGCACTGGCCGCGTTTGAACAGGCAAGGCGGATCCGCGATGATCTCTTTCCCGGCGGTACTGGCCCGCTTATGAGCTTCACGCTCGAACCGAAGGATCTGTCGCCCAATGTCGCGCGCGTGACGCTCAATCTCGATGGCCAGAACCTCGTCTATTATAACAACGCAACGAGGCCGCAGCCGATGACGTGGCCTGGCAAGGACGGCACGGGCGTCATCTCGCTTGCCTTCCAGCCGATCGATGGCTCGCCCGAAATCTTGCTCAACGAGACCGGCAGCTGGGCGTGGCTGAGAATGTTGCGCAGCGGTCGCTTCACAGGCACCTCGCTGTCGGACGTCTACAGCCTGCGCCTTGGCACAAAAGGCATGTACGCCGATTTCCAACTCAAGGCCGCCAGCGTCGAAAACCCGTACAACCTGCAAATGTTCAAGAAATTTTCATGTCCGCCGCAGATATGATCCTGCCCGGCTTTTACGGCAAGATGCCTGCCACCGGCGATTTCGTCACGCGGCGGCTGCCGGGGGATTTTGTGCGCGTCTGGGACCGCTGGCTGGCGCAGCACATTGTGCCGCTGATGGGCTCGGAAACCTGGCCGCGCGGCACGGCGCTACGGTTCCTAACGGGTCCGGGCTTTGTCGACGCGTCGGCGGGCATTATCTTGCAGAGCGTCGATAGGGTTGGCAGGCAGTTTCCGTTGAGCGTCGTCGCGCAGCTTTCTGAGGCTTCCGTTCAGCTGGCTCGCGCCGATGCGTGGTTTTCCGGGATCGAAGAAGCGGCCGTCGCCGCCCAGCAGGGCGAGCTGACGCCTGGCGAATTGGATACCGCTTTAAGCGCGCTGCCAGTACCGCCTGTCGAGCCGGGCGAAGAGGTCATCAGCGATATGGTGATGTGGACAGCGCGTTCGGACATTTTCGACGTCGATCCGCTGTCGCCGCAAGCTACGCTGGAGCAGATCTTTGCCGCCAACTGGGAGACCAGTTGATGCAGATCTGGAACCAGATGGGGTATCCGCACGAATTCACCATGGGCATGGACAAGGCCGGCCATGAGTGGATCGTCGTGGTGGTCAAAGGCACGTTCGACTTTCCCGCCACGCCCGGCGGACCGGTACAAAAATCGGTGGAACAGATTCCGCTGGTCATGGCCGACACGCACACCGGCGTGCCTGGTTATTCGGCCACGTTATGGGAAACCGATTTCGCCTTCCGCAAGCCGCGTTGTGACGTGATTGCCAATGCCTTTGCCTATGCGCCGGGAGGACGTCCGGCCGAACGCGTGCCGGTCGGCATCAAGGTGGGCAATTGGTCGAAGCTCTTCGAGGTCGTGGGCCACCGCGAGTGGCGCTCCGTCGGGCCAGTGTTTACTGCCACGTCGCCACAGCCCTTCTTGCGCATGGCAATTTCCTACGATGTCGCCTGGGGTGGCACCGACCGGCTCGATCCAGAGGACAAACTGCCAGCGAGTCACAAATACAACCCGGTCGGCACCGGCTGGTCGCGAACCAAGAACCAGCGCCTCATTCCCGGCCTGCGGCTACCGAATACGCAAGCTGTCGGTGAAGAAATCCGCTCGCCATTCGGCGACTATAAGCCGATGAGTTTCGGTCCGATGGGCCGCGGCTGGCCGGGACGCATCGAATTTGGCGGCACCTATGACCAGAACTGGATCGACAATGTCTTCCCCTTCCTGCCCCAGGATTTCGACGAGCGCTACTTCCAGATGGCACCGCCGGACCAGCAGATCGACCTGCCAAGAGGTGGCGAAGAAGTGCAACTGGTGAATCTGACACCTGACGGGCGGGTGAGTTTTCGGCTGCCATCGACAGCATTGCCGTTGACGCTGTTCGAGGGTAGGCAGAAGGCCCCCGAGCGCGTCACCTTTCCAGACACTGTCCTCTTCGACCCGGAGAACAGACGCTTCTCGTTGGTCTGGCGCGTATCGCAGCGCATTCACCGTACTATTCTCGATTTCAGCGAATGCTGGATCGGCCCGCCGACCGAGGCAATGGTGCGGATACGAGCTGCGGCTCGTGCTTATTCTCTCTTCGATGAAACGACTGCGGCGCAGAAGGCGGAGAACACGTGAGGCCGGCACTCGACATTCTTTCGGTCGGCATGGTTACGGCGGTTGGCCTTGACGCACCATCGGCTTGCGCAGCGATCCGGGCTGGGATTGATGGCTTTCAGGAAACGCGTTTCAAGGATGAAAATGACGAGTGGCTGATCGGCGCGCCGGTACCTCTGCCACGCAATTGGATCGGCGAGAAACGAATGGCGCATCTCGCCGCAGGCGCAATTGTCGAGGCATTCGAAGAAGTTCCGGAAGCGCGTGGGCAAGCCGCGCTGATCCTTTGCTTGGCAGAGGAAGACCGCCCAGGGCGGCCGGTAAGAAGCACGCTGCGTCTGCTCGACCGTATCGCCGAGATCACCGAAGTCGAAAAGCATTCGCGGTCACGGGTGGTTGCCCATGGGCGACCGTCCGGACACGTGGCGCTTGATCATGCGCGTCGGATGATTGTATCGGGCGAAATACCATACGTGATGGTTGCCGGCGTTGATAGCTATTTGACGACCTTGGCCACGACGTATTACCTTAAGGAGCGTCGACTCCTAACGTCCGACAATCCAAACGGGTTTATTCCTGGGGAAGCGGCGGCGGCAGTTTTGTGCGGGCCACCGAGGCGGGGGGGATTTCGGCTAGCGGGACTAGGCCTTTCGCGCGAGGCGGCCTCTATTTACAACAAGCAAGACTTGCCGCTCAGGGCGGACGGTATGACGTCCGCTTATCGCCATGCGTTGGGTGAGACTGGAATAGAGATGAACCGCCTCGGCTATCGAATTTCAGATCTCATCGGCGAACAGTATTGGTTTAAGCAGACGGCGCTGGCATCGATACGGCTGGTGCGCAATCCGTGTCCGTCCCAGGATCTGTGGTCGCCTGCGGAAACCCTTGGCAATGTTGGTGCGGCGGTCACGCCTCTGATGCTCGGAATGGCACTAATGGCGGCAAGAAAGAACTACGCGACGGGGAACCCGGTGCTTGTCGAGGCTTCCAACGATGCAGGCGCTTGTGGAGCTGCCGTGCTGGCTGCGAGGGCCGCCTGGTGACTGTCTTCGCCAACGGACTGGAGGTGGCCGCAAAGGCCCAGGGCAACAAGGTCATCGCGGCCTTTCCAGATGTCTGTTTCACTCCGCCCGAAAATCCAGCGACACCGCCAGGGGTACCGATCCCGTATCCGTCATTTGGAATGGACTCGGATACTGAGAAGGGCACCGGTACCGTCAAAATCGGCGGAGAGAACATCACCCAAAAGGACAAATCGGACTACAGCAAGACCACTGGCACGGAAGCCGGCAGCGCAGCCAAGAAAGGAGTCATCTCGTCCACTAACACCAGTAAGGAATACGCGCGAGCGTGGTCAAGCAATGTAAAGGCGGACAGCCTCCCTGTCAGCCGGTTCTCAGATATCTCGACAAACAATCATACAAGCGATCAGGTTGGAAACACACCTCCGCAGGCTAAGGTGGGGAGACCGGGACCTGGTGGCGGGTCGGCGCCAAAGACCAAGTGCCCGTGCTGCGGGACAGAACCCGCCCACGCCAATCAGGTGAAAGCCAACGGCGAGATGTGTGATACTGTCCCCGAGGCCGAATACTACAAGGAGCGCATGCAGCGGGCGAACGCTAAGATCGTCAATATTGAGGAAACAGCCAAAGCCGGTACGTTAGGCTTGGTGCCTCGCATGAAAGCGTGGGATCAGTACGAAAAACGCAAGGAGGCGTCTAAGACCGTAGCAAATGCACGAGCAACGGGAGAAAAATGCCCAAACCTGCATGAGGAGGATAAAGATTGCGGTGTCCACTTCAAGGGAACGCGTAGCTATTCCGAAATTCTTGAGCAAGCAGACCCGGAAAAGAAGAGAGAATTAGAAACCAAGCACGCTGGAAGAAAGAACGAAAAAGACCTTATTCACGTCGACATACTGCATCATGTCCGTACAAAAATACTTGGAATTACCGATTCTGTGAAAAAAGCGATAATAAAACGGGACGGCAAAGGCACCGGAACAAACACGGGCAAAGTGCACCACATGACCCCCATAGATGCCGGTGGATGTCCCGATTCCCCCAAGAACTTGATAGGCCAAGGCGCCCTTTCCGGCGAATGCGACAAAATCAATGAGGCGCAAGGCACGCTTCAAGGAATAAACCCTTATCCATGACATTCTCGGCGCGCGGCAAACTTTTCCACTTCGGGACGAACGAGTTTCGCAGCCGTTCGACGCCAGCCGGAGCGCGGCTGCTGCAGATATTTGAAGAGTGCAAGAAGGGAAACTTCGCATCATCTGCAATGTTTCCAACAGTCTTCGAAGCCTCCCCCTCGGTGGAAGTAGTTATCGACGCGTTTGCGCTGTTGCCGTACGTCACACCAAGGACCTTGCTCCTGGATGTGGCGGACCCAATTCGCCAATCGCTGCAGCAAGATAGCCAATCCATTGAATGGCTCTGCATCGCTCTCTCAAGGAGCGGCATTTTGGATGCGACGCAGAAGGCGGTCTGGTTCTACAGAGATGAAGTCACCGTCGACAGCGATACCGACCTTCCATACCATTTGTCGATCACCTTGGAGGCTTCGGTCGGAGATATCTTCGATGGACCGCAAGTTGTGCCGGATTCGATCGATGAGTATGAACCTGGGCGTCGCCAATATGACGTAGTTGAATACGCGAAAGCCGTTGAGCTAAAAATCAATGAGATCCGTGCAAATTTTCCTAATTCTTCGCGCCAGTCCTTTCTCTACGGCAAGCCCGTAAACATTGAGGATCTGGCGCTCAATTTGTTGAATACCCTTGGGGAGACCTATGACAACGAAGACGTCGTTACCGCCAGAAACCTAATAGAGGCATTCACCGGATTCGACCTTTCGCAATTTTACAAGAATATTCAGCTGAACCGAAAACCTGCGGCCGCTGCCCTTGAGCAACTCTTCGACGAAGTCGACCTGTTCGAATTCAGACCGGGAGTTCGCTATTTCTTTGGGAGGGAAATACCAGACTGACCAGGAGCACGTACGCTAGCCGCAACCGATGTGCCCGCATTGGTGAGATATTTTCGAACCTTCTCAAGATTGAGATCGACGATGCGAACAGTCGATCTGGTCGTCAGCATTCGAAGGACGAAAAGCTCTCCAGCCTCAGGAAACTCGTCGTAGCGCTCCTTGACGATTTCCTTTCCCGCATCTCCGGCCAACCGCAGCCCATCCAGATGTGCTTCTAGTCTCTCGACCAATCTAGCCATCCGCTCATCGTCCATCTCGGGATTTTCGCCGGGATGCAGCAGATTGTAGTCGTAGACAGTCCATAGAAACGCCGCCATTTCGGCGTGCTGGCGGACGATTTCGCGTAGGATGGGCGCCGGCATCAGTTCAGATTCACGGAACCGCCCCGGATACGATTCGCGGCACTGGCATGACTCGTCACATAGGTGCCGCGAATGGTGATGCGGCCATCCTTTTCCATGATGATCACGGCCTTGCCACAGCGCAGTTCGATGCGTTCCTCGCCTGTGATTCTCACCCGTTCGCCGTCGCGGACGACATGAGGAGCTACCGATTTTCCCTTTGGTTCAACGATACGCCCGACAATTAGTGGCCGGCCTAGGTCGCCGTCCTCAAACAACAATGCGACCTCGGAGCCAATCATATCGGAATTCAGCTCAGCGAGACTACGAGCCGGAAGGGCCGTATCCTTCGGATTGCCCGGAAACACAACGAGCGGGCCACCTTCGCCGAAACCGAGAAAAATCCCGATTACGACGCCTTCGATTCGTTCGATGATCTTTGCCACCTGACGGTTTCCTCAGTTTTGTTTGATTTCCGAACCCTTCATGACAATGTCACCGGACGCTTTGGCGAATATCTTGCCGCTGCCGGTTATTGTTATGTCCTTTCCTTTGATGCCGATCGTTCCATCCTTCTTCATTATAATGGAGGCGTCGCCGCATTTGATCGTGATCTCGTCTCCGGCGTCTATGACCAGCTTCTTCCCGACACCAATCGAGCCGTCCTCGGCAATGGTAATCCCGCTGCCCTTTGCTATCTTGAGCGCGTGGGCTCCGCCGATATCGGTGATATCATCCGCGGCTACCTTGGCTGTCCGAGCCTTGCCGATCTCTGTTGATTGCCCACCGCCGATGTTGACGCTCTGGTTGCCAGTTATGTCGATGCCCTGGTTGGCTCCGATCTTCCAACTGTCGGAAGCGCCGATGTCGTGACTTTGGCCGAGACCCACGCTGACCGACCGTGTCGCCCCGATAGTGTTCATCTGCACCGCCCCGACGGTTCGGGTCTCGGCGGCGCCGACCGAATCGATACGAGCCGCGCCAACAGTGATTGTTTGAACTAATCCTACGGTCTGCGAATGGTTGGCATCGATATTCTCGGTCGAATTCGCCACAACGTGAATCGTCTCGTTCGATCCGACCGTCAGCGACCTGTTCACCCCCACCGTCTCGGTATCGTTGTTGCCGATATCCGTGGTCTGGTCGACGCCCACCTTGACCGTCTTGTTGTTGCCGACGTCCTCGTCGAGGTTGTGGCCGACGGAGTGCTTGGCGTCGTGGTCGATGCGGTCGGACTGGTCGTGCTGCACAAGCTTGGTGCGGTCGTTCTTGATCAGAAGGTTGTGGTCCTTCTGCGCCTGGAAATTGACCAGTTCGGAGCCGGCCTTGTCCTCGAACATCAGCTCGTTGTAGCCGCCGCCGCCTTTCGACGAGTCGGATTTCCAGCCGGATTGCGTGGCGCTGCCCGGCAGTCCGTAGGGCGGCATCTGCGAGGCGTTGTAGACCCGGCCGGTGATGATCGGCAGATCCGGGTCGCCTTCGATGAAGTCGACGATCACCTCCTGGCCGATGCGCGGGATCTGGATGAAACCCCAGCCGCTGCCGGCCCAGGTCTGCGAGACCCGCACGAAGCAGGAGCTGTTCTGGTCCTTCTTGCCGAGACGGTCCCAGTGGAACTGCACCTTCACCCGTGCATATTTGTCGGTGAATATTTCCTCGCCGGACGGGCCGACCACCGTCGCCGTCTGCGGGCCGCGCATGATCGGCCGTGTCGTGACCCGCGGCGGGCGATAGGCCAAGGCGGTCGGCGCCACGCCGAGGATCACCTTGAAGTTTTCGCTTTCGACATCGGCAAGGGCTCTGTAGCCCGGATCGAACAGCCTGTATTCGGCGCTGACCACCAGATACTCCTGGTTCTGGTCTTCGCGCGGAAAACCGTCCAGCTTGAACGTGCAGCCGGAATACAGGCCGCGCACGGTGCCGACTGCAGCAATGCGCTGGTGCACCGCCTGGATTTCCTCGCGCCGGATTGCCGCCAGGCTGTCGCCGCGGCCTACTTCGAGATGCGCGCCGGGCTGACGGTAATTTTCACCCGTAGCCAGCTTATGACTGAACGGCTGGGCCGATTTGGCCATCAGGTCGGCGCCCGGCTTCTTGAAGTCATAGTCGGTATGGACATAGGCGCCCGGCCGCACGGAGCTGCCCGGAATCCATTCGGTGATGTATTCGACATCGCGCCGGGAGCCCTGCCCTTCAAAGTGATAGGGCACCTTCTCGTACCCCGGCGCCGGCTTGAGCTTGTTCATGGCATCGGCGAGCACAAGCGTGTGCTTGCCCTCGCCATGCTCGAAGAAATACAGGATGCCCTCATGCTCGAGCAGCCGCTGCACGAAGTCGAGATCGGTCTCATCATATTGCACGCAATATTCGCGCGGCGGATAGGAACCTTGCAGGCGTTTCTCGAATTTTGCCGTGCTGTATTTCGAGAAAACCTCTTCGACGATTTCGATGACGCTCATGTTCTGGAAAATACGGCAGTCGGTCGTATTGCCGAGAAACCAGAGCCATGGCCTGACGACTGCTTCGTAATAGGCCAGTCGATCCTCGATCCGGGTGAGGCGAAACTCCGACACGATGCCGCTGAACCAGCGCTGGGGGTCGGCTTCACCTTCGATCGAGACGGGGCCACCCAGCATCTCCAGCGGATCGATATCGTGGCTGGGGCTCACGAACCCGACCGTATAGGCCAGACAACGACTGATCTCATCGCGCCCGACGAGATGTGTAAAGGTCAACAGTTCAGCGCCAACTGGCGTTTGCACAACCGTGGCACGTTGTTCACTTGGCATGGGTCGTGCCCCTCCTCGGCCTGGCGGCCAGCCCAGTGGATTTGAAGATCCTAATCAGGAACTCGAAATCACATCAAACCCTGATGGTTGCCAGTCCATTTCGAGCGTACCACATGTTTGTTGTGCAGGCCAAAGCTGACCACGAATAGGACCGACTGGGATGCGAATATTGGGATTAGCCACGCTAAAAACATGGAGTATCCTGTCGGCAAGGCCGCCAGCGATCACACAGGCGATTTCGCATGTTAATCAGTCTGCAGATCAGCAACGTCGATGCCCTGCCCGCTGGCGTGTCGCCCGGTTACAGATCGCGTAATCGCAGCTTCAAAATCGGGCGCGAACATTGCGACTGGATCTTGCCCGACCCTGACAAGTTCATCTCCGGCCGGCATTGCCAGATCCGATACGAGGCAGGCGCGTTTTGGCTGCACGACATTTCGCGCAATGGCACTTTCATCAATGGATCGAGCCAACGCATCACCGGTCCGCGCCGGCTAGACCACGGCGACAGGCTCCTGGTCGGCCGCTATGTCATCCTTGTATCGATTGACGACGAGCACGCAACGCCAGGTCATCCGGAGGCTGACCGAGGTTCGACGCAACGACACATGCCGGTCGCGGCCGATCGGCTGCCCGATTCCGGAGGCGAGCCTTTTTTCAGTTCGGCAGAGCGATGGCTCGGGCAAGCGCCGCCATCGACATCGTCGCTGCCTGCAACCTTGCCTTCGACGACAGACGAGGTGCTGCGGGAAATTGCAATCGCCGCAGGCATTTCGCCGGAATTGTTCCAGTTGCGTGATCCGCATGAAGTCGCTGCCGAAATCGGCGCGGTGCTGCGCACGGTGGTCGAGCAACTGGCCATGCTGCTGAAGGCACGTGCGGCTGCAAAGACATTAGCCAAGAGCCCACACCGGACGATGATAAGCTCCGCTGAAAACAATCCTCTCAAATTTGTCCCAGGCACCGACGACATACTCGAAATCATGTTCGCGCGGCGCAGGGCCGGCTATCTCGATGCCAGGCACAGCGTCGAGGACGCATTCCGCGATCTCAAGGCGCACGAATTTGCCACCTATGCCGCCATGCAAGCAGCGCTCTCGCGACTGCTTGATGACCTTTCGCCGGAGGCGATCGGTAAAAAGCTCCCGCCGACATCGTTTACCTCGAAGAAGGCCCAAGCATGGGACGCGTTTGTCGGGACGTGGAGGAGCATGGAGGAACCACACGAAAACGGCATGCTTGATATATTCTTGGCCTATTTTGGCGAAGCCTATGCAAAAGCTGACAAGCAAAAATAGACCGGCCCAACAGACTGCGGCGCTTTAGCAGACGAAGAAAGACGCATCGGCGCGCCGCATCATGTTCCAATCGACAACATCTGGGATTACGATCACATACGACAGTTCGCCAAGCGGGTAAGCCTGATTGACCTGGGGGTCTGCGGCAAATGTCACATTGCGGCGCCATAGTTTCTTGTAGCTCCGGACCGCCTTGCCGGAAGGACCATTGCCTGCCCTATCCAGCCAGGAAAGATCTGGCGCCTCTCGCACGCGAGCGCGGACACTGCACGGCAGCGGCATATCGGCGATGAGCTCGAAGGACGATCCTTTCGGCCCGGTCCGCAAGACCGTCATCCGCACCAATCCACGACGCGGGCAGAATGCGAAACCAGCCGCAAACGAACCGATTGCGAAGACCGTCGCGCCCCCGCATGTCAAGGAATCGACAGTTTTCGATCCTGACATAGGTCGGCATATGCCGCCGGACTGGAGATCCGGAACCATTCTTTATCAGGGAGCATCGTCCGGTACAGCGGCCAGAGCCGAGGCGGCCGGGTCAAGGCCGAGCATTCAGCAGGAGGTGCTGCTCGGCGCCACAGACACGGTAAAATATTCGACGGCAAATCCGATCCTCGCTGGGTCAGCACCGTTGCTCGTCCTGTTCGGGCATCTCAGGCTCGTGCCGGTCGAAAGACAGGCGGCGCCATTGGCCGAACATATCGCCGATGCGATCGAGAGGTTCGACTGGACGCTGGAGAAGTCAGGGGTTCCCGAAGAGGATACGCGGATCGCGAAGTTTGCCCTTTGCGAAACGGCCGACGATCTTGTCGGCAACCTGCCTTGGGCCGGCGAGGACACCTGGGCACAGCACAGTATGCTGTCGCGGTTCTTTCACATCGAGCCCACCGGCGCCGGCTTTTACGAAGCACTGAACAAGGTGCTGGCCAATCCTGAGCCACACTTAGACCTGCTCGAGCTGATGCATGTCTGCCTATCCCTGGGATTTGAGGGCCAGTATCGTGGCCTGGCGCGCGACGATACCAGTCTCGAACCTGTGCGGCGCGACGTCTACGAGACGCTTCGCTACTTCAGAGCCCGCGCCGGAGAGGACATCTCCCCCCGCTGGCAAGGCATGGCCGCTATGATGGTGCCGTCTTCGACCCGCCTGCCGCTCTGGGGAGTTGCTGCAGCGGCGTCAGCCCTGGTGACGGCCGCGTTCTTCACGTTGCGGGCGTTCATGACCGATGAAGGCGATGCTGCAGCCAGACAATTGCTGGCGCTCAATCCCTCGACGCCTGTGACGATCGAGCGCGCCAGTGTGGTACCCCCACTCGCCAAACCGGTGACAGCCGCCTCGCCTGCCGTGACCGGCCAGATCGACCGCATCCGCTCAGCACTGCCCACGCAAGTTGAGCGCGGCGGGATGACCATCGGCACAAAAGGCGACTTCATCGTAGTGGAGATCAACAATCAATTGTTGTTTCAGCCAGGCAAGACCGAAGTGAAGCCCGAGTTTCTGCCACTGGCCACACAGATTGCCGCAGCCCTTGAGCACGAGCCAGGGCCAATCACGATCGTTGGCCACACGGATAATGTGAAACCACGGAAATCAAGCACGTTCAAATCGAATTTTGACCTTTCGGTCGCCCGCGCGAAGGCTGTTGAGACAATGATCGCCGCGAAGCTTAGCGATCCCTCGCGAGTAACCGCCGAGGGCAAGGGCGAAGATGAGCCAATTGCCGACAATGCGACGTCCGAGGGCCGCGCCAAGAACCGCCGTGTCGACGTGATGATCCTCAAGGAGGAAACGCTGTGAACACCGCCGGTGGGAAACGCCAATGATGCGTTGGCTGCCGCGGATATTCAGCACGGCCGCGTTGGCCGGTTTTGCGGCGGCGATCTGGTTTGCTGGACCTTTGATCCGCTTCGCCGATATCCGGCCGCTGGGACCTGTCTGGTTGCGTGCGACAATCATCGGCACGATCATGGCGACCGCGGCCCTCGTTTACGGAGTGCGCGCTTGGCATGTGAGAAAGGCGCAAAAAGCGATCGAGACGGTCATTGCCCGCAACGACCGGCGCAATGACGATTCACCGGTGCTCGAGGCGCGCATGAGTGAGGCCATCGCAACACTCAAGCGGTCGAGCGGCAAGCGCAATTTCCTTTACGACATTCCCTGGTACATCGTCATTGGCCCGCCGGGCGCCGGCAAGACGACGGCACTGGTCAATTCGGGTTTGAATTTTCCGCTTGCCGGTTCAGGACACGCCCAGCCGGTGGCCGGTGTTGGCGGCACCCGCTCCTGCGACTGGTGGTTTACCGAAAAGGCTGTGCTGATCGACACGGCGGGACGCTACACCACGCAGGATTCCAATGCTGGAAGCGACAGCAAGAGCTGGCTTGCGTTTTTGTCACTGCTCAAAAAACACCGCACCAGACAACCGATCAACGGGGTTATCCTGGCCATCAGCCTTGCCGATCTCATCAGCCTCGATGACCAGCAGCTTGACGCCCATGTCGTTGAAATGCGCAGTCGCCTGAGGGAGATCCACGAGACGCTGAAAATCCAGTTTCCGGTGTACCTGCTGTTCACCAAGGCCGATCTTGTTGCCGGCTTCATGGATTATTTCGGCAGTTTCGAGGAGCCGCGCAGGCGCAAGGTCTGGGGCGCGACATTCCAGACCACGGACCGCAACAAGAACATGGCCGGTGAGGCTTCGGCCGAATTCGATGCACTGGCGATCCGCTTGGCGGACGAGATGCCTGATCGCCTGCAGGAAGAGCCTGACCCGGTCTCGCGCATATCGATCTTTGGCTTTCCGGCCCAGTTTTACGCGCTCAAGGGCCGAATTGCCAATTTCGTGACCAGCCTGTTCGATCCGGTCCGTAGCCAAGTGAACGTCAGCTTGCGTGGGCTCTACTTCTCGTCGGGGACCCAAGAGGGAACGCCGATCGATCAAGTGTTGGGCGCAATCGGCCGCAGTTTCGGCAACAATTCCCGCCCCCACCTGTCCGGGACCGGCAAGAGCTTCTTTTTGCACGATCTCCTGACTGATGTCATTTTCGCCGAATCCGGATGGGTTTCCTATAACCGAGCGAGCGAGAGGCGGGCAGCGGCCCTCAGATATGGCGGCTTTGGCATCATAGCCTTGATCACTGCAGCGGCCCTTGGCGCGCTCGGGATGAGCTTCATGGCCAACCGCTCGCTGATTGCCTCCACGACGCAGGCCACGAGCCAATATCGCGAGACAGCCGACGCTCTGCTCAAAAGCACGACGGTCACCGATGTCGACCTTGAAAACGTCATCGGGCCGCTCGACCAGTTGCGCAACATGCCGGCCGGTTTTGAAACCAGTGACTTACCGACCCCGATCGAGGAAACGATCGGCCTTAGCCAGCGGGAAAGGCTTCTTTCGGCATCGACAACGGCCTACCGGCAAGCACTGGAACGAATGTTGCGGTCGCGTCTGCTTGTGCAGGCGGAGCGGACCGTCCAGGCGACGACGGCTGAGCCCGCCGCGCTCTACGAACCGCTCAAGATCTACCTGATGCTCGGCGGCAAGGCACCCAAGGTCGATGACGCATTGATCATCTCCTGGATGAAGCAGGATTGGGAACAGAACCGGTATCCAGGCGAGAGCAACCGCGAAGGACGTGCGCAGCTCGAAAAGCACCTGCGCGCCATGCTTGCGTTGGACGATGCCTATGATCCGGTTTTCGAACTCAACCAGCCGCTTGTGGAAGCCGCCCAACGTTCACTCGGGCGCATGAGCCTTACCGATCGTGCGTCCGCATTGATCAAGTCGGCGGTGTACGCGGCTGCGCTGGACGATTTTTCTGTTTCGCAAAAAGGCGGGCCGGAAGCGCAGCTTGTGTTCGAGCGCGTCGATGGCGGCGATCTGTCGAAGCTTCGTATTCCCGGTCTCTACACCCATGCCGGATTCAACAGCTTTTATCTCGGACAGCTTTCGCGCATTGCGCAGACGCTCGTCGACGACCAGTGGGTCCTGGGCGGTGGCGGCGAGCAAGGCGGCATCGATCAGGAGTTGCTCCAGCTCGGCCCCGAACTTCTCGATCGCTACGGCAAGGAGTTCGCAGCCGCGTGGAACAGCGTTCTCGATGGTTTGAAATTCAAAGCCATGCTGAACGACAAGCCGCACTATGTCGCGCTTTCCGCCGTTGCCGCACCAAGCTCGCCGATCGAACAGCTTTTTACCGCGATTGCCGAGGAAACAGCCCTGGCGCGCGACCCTGTCTCCGGCGAAGACTCGGGCACTGGGGTGATAGCCGGCACCCTCATGCGCCAGTATCAGGATGTCGCGGACATGGCCAAGGGCCTGGCTCGCATCGGCATTCAAATTAGCTCCGCAAAGTCGCAAAGCCGTGCCGGTACGGGGTCCGCGAAATTTCAAAGCCAGAGCCCTGGGGCAAACATCGAAGCGCAGTTCAGGTCCTTCCAGGCTCTGGTAAGCGGGCCTTTTGGACACCGACCCATCGATGCGCTGACCCAGAATTTTCGCGACATCCACCAGAGTCTGCAACTGGCAACCGAGGTCCCCTTGCAGACGGAACGTGTCAACGCCAACCTGCAGCTGCAGATAGCCACCCTTCGCGCCAATGCATCGCGTCTGCCCAAGCAACTCGGCAGAATGGTCAACGCAACTGCAAACGAATTTGAGGGCAACGCGGCTGAAATTTCCTTGACGAATTTGAACGAGATGCTCGGCCAGGCCGTCACGCAGCCCTGCGAGGAGGCGGTCAACGGCCGCTACCCCTTCGCCGGCGATGGTACCCAGGATGTTGCGATGGCGGACTTCGCCAAGTTGTTCTCTCCAGGCGGCCTGATGGACCGGTTCTTCGCACAAAACCTTGCTTCCTTGATCGACATGAGCGGCCAGGACTGGAGCTGGAAACGGGATGCGCGCTTTGGGCGCGACCTGTCGAAGTCGACGCTGAAAAACTTTCAGCTGGCTGCTGAGATCCGCGGCGCATTTTTCCCGTCGGGTGGGTCAATGCCGTCGGTCAACCTGACCTTTACCCCGTTCTCGCTGAACGGTGATGCAGATACTGCGGTGCTCGACGTCGATGGCCAGATCGTCCAGAGCAATCAGGCGGGTAACACGCCAAGCACTGTGTCCTGGCCGAGCGGTGCGGCCTCGGCATCCGCCAGTCTGAGACTGATGCCGGAAATGCCGGGCCGCGAATCCGCTATCAGCTTCGAAGGGCCGTGGTCGCTCAAGAGGTTGCTGGACAAGGCGACGATCACCAGCAAAGACGGCACTGTTGAGGCGCGCTTCGTAATCGGCGGACGCGACGTCAGCTACACGATCCAGACCGGTTCCGGACCCAGTCCCTTCTTACTTCCCGCACTTTCCGCATTCAGCTGCCCGAAGGCGTTTTGAGAGGATTTGAGCCTCACCTGGTGCAACTAGGGCGCCAAAGCTGGCTGCGATCCCGCGTCACGGGCTCAAAGCTAAATTTCGATACTTTAATATTCCAGCCTGTGGCAAAGTGGCAGCAGCGAGCGCCTGAAGATGCGCCGCAGAGGACGCTTTGAGAAGCGCTTGGTGGCAAGGTGAGCGATGTCGCCCTTTCCTTTGAAAGCTTCGGCGTGAGCCACAATGGCTGTGTCCGTGAGCACAATGAAGACAACTATCTAGTCGAGCCACGAACCGGCCTGTGGGTGGTGGCCGACGGAATGGGTGGACATGAAGCCGGAGAGGTCGCTTCAGCCAGCATTGTCGATCATCTGGCCACGATCGGCATTGCTAGTTCCGCGCCGGATCTTCGTGCGCGCTTCGAAGACAGGCTGAGCCGCGCCAACGCCGACATCCGCAGGATCTCCGAATCTCGCGGCATAACCATCGGCTCCACCGTTGCCGCCCTGTTGGCGATGGATGGGCGATTTGCCTGCCTGTGGGCGGGCGACAGCCGGGTTTATCTGGTCCGTAATGCCTCGATCTCGCAGATCTCGAGGGACCACACCGAAGTTCAGGAACTTCTCGATCGCGGCATGATCAGCGCAGCCGAGGCGCTCACCTGGCCGCGCCGCAATGTCATCACGCATGCGGTCGGCGTCAGCGACGAAATCGTCATCGATTTCCAGCAAGGCGAAATTATGCCGGGAGACATCTTCGTGTTGTGCACAGATGGGCTGACGGCGCATTTGACCGACGCCGAAATCGGGGCCGTGGTGGTGTCTGCGACCCCTCAGGCGGCTTGCGAAAATCTGCTGCAAATGGTGCTGGCGCGGGGCGGAACAGACAATGTCACCATTGTGCTGGTGAAGTTCGCAAACGGGCACAACGGACACCCCCCCTACCCTGATCTGTCCAGAGCGGAGGGTTGAGGCTGATGAGCGCCGACGACAAGACGCGAATATCGCCGCAACTGGCCAATACCGCGGTCGGCACGCAACTCAGCGGCATCTACGAACTTGACGAGCGGATCGCATTCGGTGGCATGGGCGAGGTCTACCGTGGCCACAACATCCAGACTGGCGACCACGTCGCGATCAAGATCGTCCTGCCCGAATTTGCCCGCGACCCGACGATCTTGTCCTTGTTCCGCAAGGAAGCGTCAATCCTCAATCACCTGTCGCATGATGCGGTCGTGCGATATCACGTCTTCACCATCGATCCAGGCATCGGCCGTCCCTACCTTGCCATGGAATTTGTCGACGGCGAGTCGCTGTACGACATCATGCGACGTGGCCCGATGCCGACTGAAGAGGTACGCAAGCTCTGCCATCGCCTCACGTCGGGTCTGAGCGCCGTGCATCAAGCGGGAGCAATTCACCGCGACCTCTCGCCCGATAACATCATCTTGCCAGGGGGTAGAGTCGACCACGCCAAGATCATCGATTTCGGTATTGCGCGATCGGCGACCGTCGGCGGGGAGACCCTGATCGGCGGAAAATTCGCGGGAAAGTACAACTACGTTTCGCCCGAACAGCTGGGGCTGTACAGCGGCGACGTCAGCGAGCAATCCGACATCTACAGCCTGGGGCTGGTGCTGGTTGCCGCTCTGCGCGGGAAGCCGATCGACATGAGCGGGTCGCAATTCGAGATCATCGAAAAGCGCCGGACCGTGCCCGACCTGTCCGACATCGAGGACGATTTTCGTGGCATTGTTGAAGCCATGCTGCAGCCGGATCCGCGAGACCGCCCAGTGAGCATGGCGGAAATCGCCAGAATGACGCGTGACGAGGACGAAGGGACAACGCCACCAACGTTCGTCCCGACCCGCGATCGGCCGGGTTTGCCACGAGCGGGGCAAACCCTTGCGCCTGAGCCCAAGGCCCAGCCTTCCTATGATTTGGGGCGCAACGCGCCTGTGACGGCAGCTTCCGGTGGGCAGCGCTTCGTCCCGCATGTCCGGCCTGCGCTGCTGTCCGAACCGCGGGCTTCAGCAGTCGCCAGCCCGCCCCCCGCCGGGGCGCGGGGGGGGGCGGGGCAAGGCCCACCACCCCCCACCCACGGGGGGTGGGGCGTCGGGCCCCGGGCACGCGGGGCGGGGGG
>NZ_JAMYOT010000023.1:0-90928 GCF_040320005.1 Mesorhizobium sp. M0816
CGATCCCGGAGAGAAGCACGAACCCGCGAATGATGTCAGAAGCTGGTAAGGCAGAAAATGACAAAAGCGCTTGACCCCAAGCCGCCGAATAGAGAAGCCATGACCCGAGCTCCTAACAGCTTGGCTGTGGTTAGGTCGGGCTAAGCGTGTCAGCGCTCAGCTCGGCCGGCTTAGGGAAGCTCATCATACAAATTGATTGACCGTCAATCGGATTGTAGCCCATGGAAAGTGCGCTAACGATAGAGCAGTGTCGCGGCGCTCGGGCGATGCTTGGGTGGAGCCAAGACGAACTAGCTAAAGCCGCAAATGTGGCTCGGCAGACGATTGCGGATTTTGAGCGTGGGGCGCGCATTCCGATCGCCAACAACCTCATAGTATAAGGCATGCGTTCGAGAGGGCCGGAATCGAGTTCTTATCCGAGAATGGTATCCGTTTAAGACCCCGCATCTGACAACTGTTTGGCAATAGGCTTGGCTAAGCGTTGCCGGGAATTGTTAAGAGCCAAGAGTGCCCCGCCGATGAGCGCGCTCACAGCCCCAGGCCGCGTTTTCTGCCGAAGCTCCAGTCGATGCCGCCGCTGTTTTGCACGACGCCGGTAATGTGCTGGCCGATGCGCTTGTCGAGCATCGGCTGCCAGGGCACGAGCCGAAACCCGAAACCATCGTCCAGCATGGCGAAGCGCCCGCTGGCAAGACGGACCGAGCCGAGGAGCGTGCCGCCGACATGATTGCCGGGCTGAACGGGCGCGAAGGTAAGGCCGCGCGCAGCGGCCATTTCCTTGCCGACCCGCGTAACCTCCTGGCGCTCCAGCGTGGCTACAAGGTCGCGCGCGAAGGTGATGGTGCGGCTCGTCGCGTCGCGTTCGGCATGGCCCAGCCTGACGAGTTGGGCAGCCCGTTTGTCGAGCGCGTTGTCCACGTCAAGGGCGAAGCCTGACCGGACCATCGGCACAGGGTTTCTGGCCGTAAGCTCCCGATCGAGCCAGGTGGCGCCGTCGCTGCCGATCTGCGCGTCGAGGTCAAGCGTCGAAAGCAGGCGGACGGAGAAGTCTTTTGCGCGGTTCTGGCCATCGTAGGCAATGCCGCGCTCGGACAGGTCTTTTGGTACGCGCCAGTGGTCTTCGTCGATGCGTTCGACATGGCCGGCCCGGCGCAGCGCTTCGAGACGGCGGACATGGAAACGGACAAAGGCGTCCGGATCCTTGCCTCGCTCCAAAAATGCCTCGCGGATCGCCTCAAGGTGTTGGCTCGGGCGATAGATGCCATCATCGCCGGCTGCGCTGCTGATGTTGCGGTCGGCCGCACGCGGCTCCTCCTTCGGCAGGATTGGATCGAGCGCCACGATGTGGCCGCGCTGAACGTCATTTAGCTTTGCCGCATCGGCGGTCTCGACATAGTGGGTGCGCCCGTCGACGCCATCGATGACGAGCGACAGCTTGTCGCTCATCTCGTCGCCGGCAAGACCCTTGGCGAGCACACGGCCGACGACTGGCTCGGTGATGGTCTGGCGGTGCATGACATATTGCGCCGCGCCCCGTTCATCGGCGAGGCCGTGCTCCTCGAGTGCCCGGTGCATGGTCTTGATGATGTCGTTGCGCTCGCCAAGTCCCCGCAGCGTGCTTTCGGCGTTGTCGGAAACGACCCAACGGCGGGCTCCATCTCGTTCGCCAGGCCGAAGTGCTCCAGCTTCTTTGCCCGATCGATCAGCAGATAACGATTGCTGGAAATGGTGTAGCTGTCGCTGGCATTGGGACGGAGGTCGACAACATCGTGCTCCTGCTGTTCGGCGATCAGCATGCGGTCGAGCCGGGTCAGCCGTTCGGCGTCCACCTCGTTGGCCAGCTTGCGGGCGACCTCGATCTCGCTTTGCAGCCCAAGCTCCCGTTCCACCAGCTCGCCTGCCCGGTGACGGATGCCATGGGCGATGTAGTCGCCGGCGATGTTCAGGATCTTGCCGTCGCCGGTGACGCCGCGCAGCAGCACATGGGTGTGCGGATGGCCGGTGTTGTGATGGTCGACGGCGATCCAGTCGAGGCGCGTGTTGAGGTCGGTCTCCACCTGCCGCATGAGATCGCGGGTGAAGGAGCGCAGGTCTTCCATCTCCGCGGCATCCTCCGGCGCGACGATGAAGCGGAACTGATGCCGGTCGCCCCGCCCGCGTTCGACGAAGGCCTTGCCGTCGGCCTCGTCCTCGACGGCCGAGTACACCCTGCCCTTCTCGCCATCCCTGGTCACGCCGTCCCGCTGGAGATAGCGCAGATGCGCATCGACGGCCTTGCTGGTCGTCACGAACTTTTGGCCGCGTCCGGTCCCCTTGCCTCGCCCCGGCAGCTTGACGACGCGCGCCTTCACCACGACGCGGCGGGAGCGAAAGCGGATGCCATTGGAGTCCTGCCGCCAGCTGCCGCTGGCCTTTGGCAAATCTGCCGCCACTTTGCCGCCGCGGCCGCGGGCGTTGAAGCGGCCACTCCCCTTCCCGGCGCTCCTGCTTGCGCCGATGCGATTGGGATTGCCGCCCTGCTTGCGGATGGCAATCTCGACCTGGCGCACAAAGGGCAGCGTGCGCGAATTGACCGGCGCGCCGCCATGCCGCGTCCGGCCGGTGCGAACCTGGAATCTGTCGCTGTCACGATTTGCCATGACGACAGCATCGGGAGTCGGATTTCGCGCTTCAAGATGGCTGGAGCGCGGCGCGTACTATGGCGCGCAAAGACTTGCTGTGGCGTATAAACGGCAGAGCGCACATCGCCCGGGCACGGCACCTTTACTTTTCAGATCAGCAGGATAGCGGACCAACCGGCACCCGCCACACCTCGCGTGGTGCCTCCCGGTGTCCGCATGTGCCGGAAAAAACAATGTGCAGACAGACACTTACGAGCAAAGCGAGGGCGAGCGCCAGCTCGCTTTATCTTGCTGTCCCCCACCACCCTCGCTGTCCCCCACCACCCTCGGTAACCGTCCGGATCCTGCACATCTTTCGGGTCGTGCAATCTCGCAACATGTGACGTTCCTTGCTATTGAGAGATTTCCGGCGGTGCCTCAACGTTCCTGGGACAAGGCCAACAACCCGTGCTGGTCGACGCATGACGCGACCTGGTATCGGGCCGTTTTGAGGCGGAGGAATATTGCCGCCGGCGCAAGCTTTCGACGAAGACTTTTGAGCTGTGAGTGCGCCATCTGGTGAGCCCGGAAGATCGGCGCAAACGTGCGGAATATCTGCGGAAATTGCGACAGGAAAAGCCCCGAGAAGCGGGGCAAGAAAGGGCCGCCGAAGCGACGCAAGAGCCCGCGCCGCTACCGCTACAGCGTGCGTACGGACACCGGTCCGATTGCCCTGCAGGCGTTCTGGGGCAAGCATGTGGAGGCGATGAACTGGAGCGGGTTGGGGCTTGCCGAATATGCCGCGGCGCTCGGACTTTCGACCCATGCGCTGCGCAAATGGCGCGCTCGTCCCCGAGGAATTCGAGGCCGAAGTGGACTGGCGATCTCTGTTGCATCCGAGTGCGCGGGCTCAATTCAGCAGCGCTGCTAATTGCGTACGGCGCCAATGTCACTTGACACCGCCGTTGACGGGCGGTCGAACCGGCGCCGCTTCAGCGACGCACAGAAGCAGGCGATCGTGCAGGAGACGGAGAAGCCCGGCGTCAGTGTGGCGGAGGTTTGCCGCCGCCATGGGATGGCCACCAGCATGCCTTCGGCCGGCGTGTCCAGTTCGGCGTGACCGCTCGCAAGGCGCCGCAATTGGCAACGGTTGCACTCATCCATGGGACGGAAACCGAACCGCCGGTACTGACTGCCCTGCGCAATCTCGTACGACCGCCGGACGGCGTGATGACAGCCCAACTGGACGACGGGCGGCGCGTCTTTGCATCCGTCGGCACAATGCAGATGCAGTCCAGCAGCATCTCGCGGCGAGGAAGAACGCATCATGATCGTCGTTCCGACGGGGGTGAAGGTGCATCTGGCGCTCGGTCATACCGACATGCGCAAGGGGCTCGATGGGCTCGCGGCGCCGTGGTGTCAAACGAGTTGTCAGCTGCGGGGTGGCAAGCGCTTCAAAAGCAGCACGCCGTTCATCAGATATTCGTTGAGCCAGTAGGCGGCAGCCGTTCGGGCGCATGCCGGCTGCCATGTCAGCAACATCCATCCTGCCGATCGGCGCGAGGCGGTGCAGCCCACCTGAATGAGTCCCACAAGAGGTACACGCGAGGGCCAATTCATGCCGGGGCGAGACCAGGACCGCGGCACAGAGTGTCGCGACGACAATTGTTCATGGCTCAATCCTGCGACGCAGGAGCCATGATTCATGGCGCTGGCTTGCGTTGGGCTGTGCGCTTGGCGCGCGGAGAAGCGAGGGGGAAAGCCTTCCTGCTTCCCCGACGCGATCGGCAACTTGTCTGCAGCCGGACCGAACGATCGCAGCGACACTTGCCTGCTTGATATTTACACGGAATGAGGTTTGTTGGCGGAGTAACGAATTATTTGCCTGGATTGGCGAATAGACAGACCATCCGTTTTCAAAGCGCGCTTTGGACAAGAGGAAATTCGATGACCGTTTCTCCAGACCCAAGCGACCAGGCTGATCTCGTATCAATCACCGCTGACATCGTTTCCGCCTACGTTTCGAACAATCCGTTGCCGGTCGGCGAGTTGTCGAAGCTGATCGGGGATGTCTATGTCGCTTTGCAAGGGATCGGCACACCTGTGGCTCCGACCGCAGCCAAACTGGAGCCGGCGGTGTCGATCAAGAAGTCAGTGTCACCTGATTTCATCATATGCCTGGAAGACGGGAAAAAGTTCAAATCCTTGAAGCGGCATATCGGAACGCACTACAATCTGAGTCCGGACGAATACCGCCAGAAATGGAACCTGCCCTCCGACTATCCTATGGTTGCGCCGAACTACGCGGCGACTCGCTCGGCCCTGGCAAAATCAATAGGATTGGGCCGCAAGGCGGCAGCGCCAGCGACAGCTGCGGCGGAAAAACCAAAACGAGCTGCTCGCGCGCCAGCGGCGGCAGCAATTGCCACGGCAATCAAATCGCCGGTGAAGAAGGCGCGCAAAACACCCGTCAAAGCATAGCGTGCTGCACCAGATAGAGGTGCAGTGGCGAACCTGAACATGGCGAAGCCCCGCCTTGCGCGGGGCTTCGTGTTAGCTCGGATCACTCGGCGGCGCGGCGGGACCAGATGAGCGAGAACTCGCCCCCGGGGTCGGTTTCGACCAGGCTCGCATAGATCGGAGCGGGGAAGCTGGGATCGTCGAGCTTGACTGAGTGATAGTCGCGGCCCTCGCGCGAGGTCTTCTTCCATGCCGCCCCGAACTCGATGGCGCCGGCGAAGATGCGGAAGTCCGGACCTTTTTCATTGTCGCCGTCGACCGGGGTGAACGACACTGTCTTGACGTTGAGGTTGAGGGTTTTGACTGAGCCGGAGAAGCCGTTCGCGGTGCGGGAGAATGTGCCGATCGTCGCCATTGTGGTGGTTCCTTCTGTTTCTCGGGCCGCGCCCATTGCGGCCTCACATGAGGGACCACTCGTCAAGCTGTGGCTCTGAGCTGCTGAGTGGTCGTTTCTGGAGGACGCTCCGCTCGGTGCGAGGCGTCCTGTCAAGGGTGCTCAATCGCCGTTGCGGCGGTTCGGACGTGACCAGATGAGGCTGTAGCCCTGGCCGTCCTCGCCCACGACGAGGTTGGCGTAGATCGGAGCGGTGAAGCTCGGGTCGTCGAGCTTGAGACCCAGGTAGCTGCGACCCTCGTTGGACTGCTTGGACCAGGCCGCCCCGATTTCGATGCGGCCGACGAAGACCCGGTGGCTGGGAGCGTTTTCGCCGCTGGCGCGCGTATCGGGTACGATACGGACCTTCTTGGCCTGGAGGGAGAGGGTGACGATCTCGCCGCTGAACTCGTTGTTGTCCGATTGCTGGAAGTTGCCGATGGTAGCCATTGTCGTTCTCCTGACTGGTTGCCGAAGCCGCCCTGTGCGGCCTCGATAGCGGTCGTGAGGCGACGATCGGGCCGACTGCATCCTGTGGACCGCAGCGCCAGCGGAGGACGGCGGCAGCCGAGCTTGTTGTCCCGCGAGGAATGCGGCAAAGCCGCAGGGGAAGAAGGTCGGGGAAGCCGTTGCAGGCAGAGGCCCGACCGGCGCCAGACCAGCCAGTAGAGAGGCCGTATAGGGAGGATTTCAGCATCAGTCTCTCGAGAACGATGCTGGCCATCGGCCCTTCAGCCACGCATTCGGCACAAGCAGCGCGATCCCTACCGCCACATGAACCTGAGGTCTGAGCCCATTCCTGATCCGCGCGTTTGCACGTATCAACCTCACATCCGGTCGCCGCTCGAGCGGCCGCACCATAATCCCGCCTGCGGCGGCAAGGGCTCAGGAGGACGAGACCAGTCTCGATGACGGCGTTCAAAGCCATGCCGCAATGCGGTCGTCCACCTGGTTCCGGCGGGGCTGATCAGGCCCTGGCCGAACTGGAATGCGGTCAGATCGTCATGGTCTTACAAACGCTCCTTCGATCACCACGCCGGCGCGGACGTATTTCCACAAAGCCACGATCAGCTTGCGGGCCAGCGCGGTAATCATCACCTTCTTGAAGCGTCCGCCATTCTGGGCAACTCGCTCGTTGAACCAGCGGCTGAGCGCCGAGGCGGGCTGGTGCCGCAACCAGAGCCACGCCATTTCCAGCAGCGTCGATCGCAAGCGTGGGTTTCCGGACTTTCCGATCCCCTGTTCCCGGTCGATCGACCCGCTTTGCCATGGCGTCGGCGCAAGGCCGGCATAGGCCGCCAGCTGCCGGCGATTGTCGAAGCACCGAAACAAGCCCTCTCCCCACAGCACGGCCGCAAACTCTGGTCCGATACCGACGACTTTCGACAGCATAACCACTTCACGCGCCGATTGGCGTTCTTCGGCGAGCATGGCGTCCCGTTCCGCCTCGACTGCCTTGATCTGATCGAGCAACATTTCCATTCGGTCGACCTCACGCAGAACCTGGCGCTTCATATTTGCGGGCAGATCCCGTCCATCGCCGGTGTGAAGAGTTTCCAGCCGATCGCGACGATCACGCCGCAAAGGATCGTAGCCGGTGATGCCCTGCGAGAAGAGCAGACCCTTGATCCGGTTGCCGTGCCGGATGCGTTCTTCCATCAACACCTTGCGCTCCCGGACGATGCGGCGGCGATCCTCCTCATAAGGGCTCGGCACGCGTAGCATGGAGCAGACTCGCGGTTCGCCACGCTTGAACGCCAGCAGCGACGCCGAGTGGTTTTGAAAGCAAGGCAGCGCACAAAGAGCTGGACGAGATCTTTGTTTCGGTGGAGTTGAGCAAGAAGTCCTGGCTGGTCACCTCGATTCGCCGGGAGCTGGCGGGTTATCGCGCCATACCATCCCCGGCGCGGATATTGCCGGGCTTCTTGGCCGCCTCGCTCAGTTGAAGCAAAGGCTCGTAGCCGAACCGGCCGCGACTATCCGTTCGTCATCATTCAAGGGGCCGGCCTTGATGGCTTCTGGGTCCACCGAGTTCTGGAAGCAGAAGGCCACGACACTCATGTCGTTGACGCGGCATTTTGAACATCACTACGGTTCGGTCGCTCCTCCAAGCGCCCGCCGTGCGGGTGGCGGAGGAGTTGTATGGCCTCATGAGGGTTGAACGAATGTTTCGGGCAAGTTTGCAGCCAGCTCCGCCGACTGAACCAAGTCCGGAGATTCCATATCGACGCTTGGGTTGGACGCTCGCGCCAGCCGGAACCAACGGCGGCCACAAGCGGTTTACCAATCGAAGGGACTGCAATGGCAGGATAATGGAATTTTTGGATATGGAACTGGCGAGAGCCCGACAGCGGCTCAACGGAGCGCAGCTTTCCCTTAAACGTGCGAATGAAATGCTGGATGAAGACTGCGGCGTCGGCATCAATATCGCGCTGTGCAGCAGGATACGGGCTGCGCAACGGCGCGTGGTGGAGGCCAGATCGCGGTTGACGAAGATCGATCCCACCAGCGCTGACGGAGTTCGCACACGTTGAACCATCCGGGCCGTGAAAGCCTTCCGATCCGCCGCTGCCCCATGTCGTCACGGCTAGCGCCTCAGACCGCGCAGCAATATGTGAGGACCGGCCTCTCATTCGTCACGGCCCTCCGGCCAGCTCTTTGCGAGCGTAAGATCGGACAGCGGAACCAAAGGCGGATTCGCGAATTCTACCGCTAGACAATTGGATTGTCGCCCATGAGGCTCGCGACCCTCCACCTTGAAACTGCGAGATACGGCGATGTATATCGCGCCGCCAGGCTCGCGCGACTGACGCGGCAAATGATCCGGCACATCAAGCGCACTGACACCTCGGCTCAAAACGTCGAGCAAGCGCTGGCTAGGTTGGCCGAAGCAAACGCGCCCATGGACCGGCTCACGCTGCATCAGTAAGGCCGCCACGCTCATGCCCGCCCCCGCATCGGCACGATGTGCGGCGGGTTGTTCGTGTGGCGTTCCCTCCACATCCGTTTCGCGGTGCCGGGGATGGCGCTGATGATCTTGGCGATCGGGCGCTCGCTGCCCAGTCGAGTAGATCGAGCTGCGCTGGGTCATGATATCGCTTCTTCGTGACTCCGCTGGTCCTTAATCGGTTGTTCTTGCGAGACTTATGTAACATCGTGCCAGCGCCGTTCAGCGCATCGTTGCCGCCACGGCCTCGGATGATGTCGGCGACATTGAAAGAGCCGAGCCGTTGATGCAGCCCAGTTCGCTGCTACGGTCAATGATCCTGGTCGGCGGCAGACTTAAAAGTGCTGACGGGTGGCTAGAATGTATTACGTCCACGGATATGCCTACGAGAACGTCTTCCCCTTCCCGGGTGACTTTACGCGGCTTCCTCATCATCGTCCGACTCGTACTTTCGAGCTCGTGACGCTGGATCCCGGGTGCTGTCAGGCCGCATGCCGGCGATAGCAAAAGAACGCCCCCTCAATAGTGGGTCTTGCGATGTAGCGGTCTCCCACCCTCAAATTCCAAACAATTCTCTGTTGGAATACAGCGCGCTCTGAAGCCCAGGATGGCGCCGAAAGCTGTTTGCTGGGCCGTGCGCCAAATCAGCCGAATTGCTCTCTAGAAAGCCGTTCTTCTCCATACTTCTGTGCTACGCTATTTAGCACACAGGTTGGCGATCTCAATGAATTCAAGTGCTTGGCGCATAGCGCCTAGCATCGAGTTTGCGGCCTGCTGCGCTGGAGCGAGAGAACCCGACGACGAACGCGAACGCCCATCGACAGGTTTGAGAGATTTTGCTCTAGTGAGAGTATGATCCACGCCGCATAGACCGGTGTTATTTCCCCTGGCGATTCTTCCAAGAGATCGCGTCCTCAAGCCGGTCGTCACCCCAGAAAATCTCCTTGCCGACGACGAAAGTCGGCGAGCCGAAAATGCCGAGGCTCTTGGCTTGGTTCGTCGCGTCAACAAGCCCCGCCACGGCTTCGTCCGCGTCCGCGCGTGCCAGCACATCCTCCACATCGGCGCCGGCCTCCGTGATACTCTGGCTGATGTTCGGCTCATTTCCGGCAGGAAGTCCTTCTTCGATCCATCGCCTGTAGCTTGCCCGGACATAGGCGGGACACCAGCCTTCTGCTGCCCCCACGATTGCTACACGGTTCGCCCGTTCCAGCTCCGCTAGAGGGTACGGCGCCGGGAGCTTCGGCGAGAGCCCGCGCATTTGCGAGCGCCGCTCGATGTCCCTCCACATATAGGCGGCCTTTGCCGGCTTGTTCACAAAGGGGACGTTGTTCATCTCGATCATCACCACCCGCACATTGAAGGGTTTCCAGACGAAACGAACGCCAGTCTGCTTCTCGACCTGCTCGATGCGCATGACCGATAGGTATGTGTAGGTGCTGCCTATTGAGAACCAGAAGTCGATGATTGGCATTACCTAAAACTCCAGAGCATGACCCGCCTTGTCGCCAGCGAGGTGTGCTCCCAACGCGGCGATCCCGCTCCCGACATTAAGGCAAGCCTGGCTTCGTTGCCATTGTGGTTACCAATACGTCACCGGAAACCTGCGAGGCCAGGAAATTGCGAGCGTCGCGTATGTCCCGAGAGAACTCTGCATCTGCAAAGGGAACCAGGAGTTGCTCCAGCATCGAGCAGGGATAGAGCCCAGGGCTGGCCTCGTGTGCGAAACGCGCGAGATCTGTCGCGGCTCGAAGTTCCAACATTCGGGCGTCCTGCTGCCGCGCAACCTCCATTGCGGCGAGGAGGCTGGTTTCCACCCGGGAGAGGTCCGGCTGTGGTTGCTTCAGTGCCACCAGGCCATCGAGCCGATGAAGTTCAGCCAGCCAGAACTGCTCGCCCGACCGGCCAACGAAGGCGAAACCTTCCCGCACCGCAGCCTCTGCTGCCACCGTATTGCCGGCCTTCAGAAGGCATTCGGCAAGCTGCGCGACGAACACTGACTCGAATAGGTGAGCGTCGCGCGTTCGATTGGAATCGAGCGCCTGACGGATCGTCGCTATGTTCTCGTCGGTTGGCCCGCGCCGGGCTCGCACACATGCATGGCATAGAACGCCGTTTCGCTTCAGGTGCTCGACCTTCCGTTCGCCGCAATAGGTGACGAGCGCAACAGCATCGCTCTCGCAAGCGTCGAGATTGCCGAACAGAAATTGTGGCCACACGATCGTGCAGAAGTTGCCTGCCGCGACGGTGTGAGCGTTGCCATGATTTAACAGCTCTGACCGCACCTGTTCACTGGATTTCGCGACGCCCTCGTACTGTCCCAGCAGAGCTAACGCCATTGTCTTCCAGTACAGGACGTTCAGGCCGGGGTCGATGCCAAACCAGGAGCTCAACACCTTCTGGCGGTCGGGGTCACGATATCTTTCAGCCGACTGCAGACTTTCCAGAGCCTCGCGAGAACGTCCGGTCAGGACCTGGGTCGTCCCGAGAAGCCGATAGGCGACCAACTTGAATGTCGGGTCGACCTGGCGGTCCGCAAACTCTACAATCTGCCGCGCTAGGGCGAACGCATCCTCCATCTTCCCCGCGAAATAGCTGCTCGCGCAAAGGCCATGCAGAACCGAGAAGCGTTGCAAGTCGGAACCGACGCCTGCGTCAAGCAGTGATTTGGCACTAGTCAACGCCGCAACTGTTTCCTGGAACGGCAGCAGCGAGTTGGCGCGGGCGACCAATAGAGCCAGTTCAAGTGGTCGACGCACCTGCTCGTCTTCGATTTGCCGGGCTGCCGTCAATCCGGCCCCGGTGTGCTGAGTGGCCTCGGCAAGAGCTGACCGCGACAGGGCCAATTCCGCAGCAGTCAGCCAATAGTGCGCCGCCGGCTCCGAGAGTCCCGCCTCAGTGTAGTGATGGGCGATCACCGCCGGCGCGGATTCGCTGCTATCAGCAAAGCGCTCGACAATTGACCGGGCGATGTCCGCATGGATGCGCTGTCTGCGGGAGCGAAGCAGCGAGTTGTGGGCTGCATCCTGCACGAGCGCGTGTTTGAAAACATAGATCGTGTCACCTATGGCGGCGCGAGAGAATACCAGCTCCGACTCGACCAGTTTGTGTAACGCCTCCTTAAGCGCGGTTCCGGTAATCGGCGAGATCGCTTCCAGCAGACGGTACGAAAATTCCCGGCCGATCGCCGCGCCAATCTGTGCGATTTCCCGGATCGACCCGAGCCTATCCAACCGCGCCATTAGGGAGTCCTGCAGCGTCGATGGAATCGCCAGTGCCGTCAACGGCGCGGCCAGCACAAAACACTGGCTTTGCTCGCGCAGTTGCCCCGATTCAAGGACCGCCTTGGTCAGCTCCTCAACGAATAAGGGAACGCCGTCAGTCTTAGAGATTATCGCGCTTTGCACTTCTGCAGGAATCTCCTTGCCGCCGGTGATGCGATCGATCATGGCTGCAGCGTGACGCCGTCCGAATCGGTTGAGCGCCAGCCCTGTCACATGGCCTTGACCGACCCAGGGATTTGTAAACTCCGGGCGAGAGGTCACTATTAACAGCGCCCGCAATCCCGGTACTCGCTCGACGATGCCGCTGAAGAAATCCAGCGAGGTGGGGTCTATCCAGTGCGCGTCCTCCAGCACGGCAAACACGGGCGCCTCTCGCGTCAGCCCGGCGAACAGCTCAATCAACGCGGCAATCGTCTGCTCCTTTGCCTCGCTCGGCACTACTCCGAGGTCCTGAAAGTGTCCTTCGGTCGAGATCGACAGAAGCGAGGCGAGATAGGATGCGACGCCCCGGCCACCGAGGCCCGAGCGGGCGATTAAAGCTTCGAGCCTTTCGATTTGCGCTGTCGGCGGCTCGCCGGACCTAAGACCCAGCGAAGATGATATCTGTCGGACGACCGGATACATCGAGACGTTGCGATGGTGCGGAGAACACTGGTAACGCACAAGGCCATAAGGTTGACCCACGATCCGTTCGCGCAGTGCCTCCAACAGGCGTGACTTGCCGATGCCTGCCTCGCCGGTCAGCAACACTACTTGGCCTTCCCCCCGCACGCGTCGCTCCAGCGGTCGGCAAGCAACGCCACTTCCTGATCACGTCCCACCAGGGGCGCGTTCGACCGGGACGCCTCGAACCGATTGACGTTCTCCGTCTCGCGGAGGACCTCCCAGGCCGAAACCGGAGCATCAAAGCCTTTGATGACGTGGACGCCCAAGGCCTTGAGCTCGAATACCTCGCCAAGTAGTAGGCGCGTCGAAGACGCGATGACGATGCGGCCTGCGTTGGCCAGACCCTGAAGCCGGGCCGCGAGATTCGGCGTATCGCCGACCACCGCATGCTCGCGCGATGCACCATGGCCGATCACGTCCCCCACCACCACCAGGCCAGTCGCAATTCCGACGCGCGCCTGGAGTGTGCCTGCTGCCGCCGTTTCAATCGTGGCAACCGCAGCTACGATCTCCAGAGCGGCACGCACGGAACGCTCCGCGTCGTCTTCATGGGCAAGCGGATAGCCGAAATAGGCCAACACGCCGTCACCCATGAACTTCGCAACAAAACCCCCGTACCGGGCGATGATGACGGAGCAGGCTTCTTGGTAAGCGCGCAGTACGTTGCGCATCTCCTCCGGATCCAGCCGTGTCGACATTTGCGTCGACCCGACGAGATCGCAGAACATAACTGTAATCTGACGTCGCTCAGCTGTGTCGACATGCGGCGTCGTCGGCTCTATGGGCTCGGGTTCCAATTGCCGCGCACCAAGGCGTTCGATTGCCTTCAGCAACCGCTTGCGATGCCCGAGAAGCACGCCGATCTTTTCCAGGTCGGCGTCCGTAAGGTCAGGCAGCACTTCGCTGTCTATCCCGTTCTCACGGAACGAAGCTTCATATTGAACAAGACCGAGGCTCTGCAGCCATTTCCCTAAATTCATGGACGTATCGCAGCCCGATTGGACCAATAGTCCTCAAACGGGAGCCGGATGTCTAGTGAAGAGAATTCCGGGTAGTGGGTCAGTTTGAAATCTGACGCTGCGCTTTTTGCCGGGGCGCCGTTCTTCGCTCAGCTCTGGGCATATTTGTCAGTTCTTCGGCATTTGGGGTGGCACAAGTTGAACGTATGGCGTCGTCGGTTCCTTATCAGGGCGAATGCGACTGGGGGCCGGCTTCCCGTGTTTGCCGAGCGACCTAATGTATTGATAGAGCGATTGCATATCGCTCTCGTCCATCGCTCGAAGATTGTACCAAGGCATCGGTGGAGACGTTCTAATGCGCTTCAGCATCCCTACAAATCCACGCTCGGTCATTACCGAAGCATCTATCCGAAGATTGGTCGCATAGGTCGTGCCCCAAGGACCGCGCCAACCGACCGAGTTGCCCATTAAAGCCTTTTCAGGATCAATCTTGCCTTCTGTTTCCCGGTAGCCTTCGGTATGGCAATCGTGACACCCGCCGATGATTGATACCTGCAACCCTCGTTCGACCGATACTTCGCCTTGAGCGAAGGCTGCAATTGGCATCGTGAGACCGGCTAATAGGAAAAACAGGCTTGTGACACGCATCCTTCCCTCCCATGCGTTCCGCTAAGCAGTATGAGCCAACGTCCGAAGGCGACGGCTAGCTTGAAAGGCTCTTTTTGTAAGGGCCGCGAATAGCCGGTTTCTCGGCTTCTCTCGCTTCGATCAGCGCAACGATGTCACCAATCTCCCAAAGCTTGTCAGTGACGGCAGTGGCCATCGCAGGCGTCATGCGCAACGTGGCATGGATGCGAACAAAATTGTAGTACATGAAATGCAACGCCACCGCATTGGCGTGAGCCTCCACCTTCTTGGAAAAGCCATTGGTCAGGCGAGTGAAGCGGCGCATGTGCATCCGCATGGTCAGGTTCTGGCGTTCCGCAAATGACGTGCTGACATGCTTGATGTCAGGATTTCCTTCGATCCGTTCTTTCCGCGCGCCAGTGCATTCGGCGGGGCTATAGCGGCCCTTGGCGCTGTCAGGCGAAGTGCCATAGAGCTTGATCAGCATGGCATAGTCGATATCGCCGCCGAACGCACCTTCAACAGCCTCTAACGACTTGAACCCCCGACGTCAGCACCGAAACATTCTGCCGCATCTTACCCTGTCCGATTTGCACGTCGCTACTCGCCTTTCCCGAACGAGCCGGCCAAGCAGCTTCCGCACCACGCAGCATCTCTTATCTAGGGCAACACGATCTCTTCATTACCGGATGGTGCGGGATGTGGATTTGTTGTGCCGAGTGCAAGATGGCCCCGTTTATCGGGACCGAGGCTTGTCGAAACAGTCAACCGACTGGATTTGATATCGTTGTGCTGTTTCAGTACCGACGTTCTCGAGGCCGCGTCTATGAAGACTGACGCGCTTTCGTACCCACCCCGCGGCCTCTCTCGTGAGGAAGCAGCGCGCTATGTCGGTGTCGGATCGACACTATTCGATGACATGGTTGCTGACGGCCGCATGCCGAGGCCTAAGCACGTCAACAGTCGCGCGATCTGGGATCGTGTGGCGCTCGATATCGCTTTCTCCGCCCTGCCAGACAAAGACAATGGTCTCAAACAACTATTGGAGCGGAGCAAACGAGAGCCGACAAGGAGATAAGCAACTACGCACATTGCGTATACGCTGCAGGCGTAGTACAGTCATCGCCTGAGCGAAAGAGATGACGTGAACGACAATGAAAAGCTCGCGCGAGAAGTGAAAGCCTGGCGGGCGAAGGGAGGATTCACCGCGGAGAGTGCAGCCAAGGTCTTGGGAATACCGAAACGCACTTTTGAAGGCATAGAGCAAGGTCGGGGCTTCCCTTACCCGGTACTCCTGCGCGTTGCTATAGAAAGCAAGACCCTTTCGCTTCAGGCAATGCTGGAGGATTCCCCGCCTGTGGAGCAACGGCAGCGGAAAACTCAAAGGGAGATTTAATGGTCAGGCCATTTAAAGATGTCCGCTACCCCGGCGTTTCGTCGCGCATCAAGAACGGAAAGCTCGTCTATCGCTATCGCGGCAAAGGAATGCCCGAAATTCGGCTTCCTGGCGCACCAGGCGATCCTGAGTTCGAAGGCGCCTATGAACAGGCAACGCAAGGCCAAGGTCAAAAGGCCGTCATCATTGACTTGCCCGGTCGGGCGTTGCCAAAGACATTTGGTCATGCTGCGCGCCGACTTGAAGCGACGATGGAATGGCTGGACTTCGATGAAGCGACGCAGCAGAAGAATGCTCGGCTTATTGAGCGCTTCCTTCAGATGCAGGTCGATCCTGCCTATCCGCTGATTTGGCGCAATACGCCGGTGGAACATCTCGATGCCGACCATCTGCGTGCGATTATCGAAAGCGTCTTTGCCACCAACCGGACGGTTGCCAAGCACCTGCTGGTGGCAATCAAGAAGCTCCTGTGGGTGGCGATCGAAGTTGAGAAATGGATCAAACCGCAGGACGATCCCTCGCTGTCGATCCGCGTCCGCATTCCCAAATCGACTGCCAATCCCGCCTGGCCGATCGCCATTCGTGAAAAGTTCGAGGCGCACCATCCAATCGGCTCAGCGCCGCGCACCTGCTATGCGCTCGGTTTCTGGCTCGGCAACCGACGCGGCGATATCGCCTCACTGGAATGGGACGACTTGGTCTTCGAGGAGATCGAATTGTTCGATGGCTCCTTGGAAACAATCGAAGCCTTCGACTTCCGACAGCAGAAAAATCGCAACCGTCATGGCGGGAGCGAGATGTTCATCCCGGTTGTGGACAAGCTGGCGCAAGCTTTAGTGCCATTAGATCGCTCTAAGGGTGGCACGGTATTGAAGAACGCCTATGGGCGTCCGTTCTCCGAAAAGAGCCTCACCGGCATGATGGCACATTGGAACAAGCAGGCCGGCATCCCGGAGGGCTACACCTTGCACGGGCTGCGCCGTACCTTCGGCACGTATCTCGCCGAATGCAACATCCAAGCGCGCGCTATCATGGAGGCGATGGGGCATTCTTCAATGACGGTAACAGACGAGTATGTGCGAGAGGCCAATAAGAAACGGATGGCTGTCGATATCGCCCGCGCCATTAACGAGCGGGAAGCGAAACGCGACGCCATGAAGCAACGGATACCCCTGCGCGTCATCAAATGAGTGAATCAACCCGACCAAGTGGAGGGTGGCATATCGGCCGCCCTTTTTTGGGCCCATAATGGGCCCAAACGTTTTGGGCCGAGGCGTATTTTCTTCAATAAAATCAATGGTTATGGTGGGCCCGGAGGGTATTCAGAAAGCCATAAAAATCAATTGGTAAGAGATCAGTGGGACTTCAGAGCATTCAAATCTTTTCCAATGTTTTTCAATGTTGTTGTCCCACTCAGAAGTGCCTCAGTCCACCAAGCCGACGCACTGAACGCCTCCCTCGGAAGGGAGGTTTGCGCAAGGTGAAAGGAAGATCGCGTCGGTGTGCAGCCTTCCTGAGAAAGGTCGCGGTAGAGCCAACTGCTGACGCTCAGCGCGAAGACATCAATGTCCTGTTATGGGGCCGTCAGAGAACCGGCCGCTTCTCGCGCCCAGAAAGCGATAGCAGACATGCAACTAGGTGGTACAAAAGTCTCTAGCGTGACCCTTTCGAGACATTTGCGTGCGGCATTTGCGTCTCGAAAGCGGTTCTTCAGTGCTACCAGCACCAACGACCGTCTGCGGTCGTTCAGAACACGGGTTACCGTCTCTAAACCGGATATTGGACCGGGCAGCCGCCGGAAATTGATCGAATGGAGGTGATCGCCTGTCAGGAGGCGTTCAAAAACGACCTACGACCGCGATCTTCATCGCGGCCGTTTTCACGGTGTCATTCCCGGCTATGCTGACAAGTTCTTTATGATCGGCAGCTTGCGGATCGTCTTGCCCGTCGCCGCCCGTAGCGCGTTGGCGACGGCCGGGCCGATCGGCGGCACACCGGGCTCGCCAACGCCCGTGGGCGGCTCGTCGGACGGCACAATGTGCACCTCGACGCGCGGCATCTGCTCGATCCTGAGCGGCGTATAGGTGTCGTAGTTCTCTTGGTCTATGACACCGCCCGTCAGGGTCAGCTCCTCCTGGAGGATCGCGCCTAGCCCGAAGCCGATACCGCCCTCCATCTGAGCGCGGATCTGGTCAGGATTTATCGCGGTGCCGCAATCTACCGCGCAGACGACGCGGTCGACTTTGAAATCATTTCCATCGTTGAAGGTGATCTCCACCACCTCGGCGACATAGGTCGAGAGGCTTTCATGCAGGGCCACGCCGCGGAAACGGCCTTCCGGCAGAGGCTTATCCCAGCCTGCCTTCTCAGCAGCCAATTTCAGCACGCCGGCATGCCGTGGATGGTGACCGAGCATCGACAAGCGGAAATCGACCGGATCACGGTTCGCAGCGGCGGCGAGCTCATCGATCAGGGTTTCCATTGCGTAAGCGGTGTGGGTGGAGCCTACCGAACGCCACCACAGCACTGGGATGTTCACGTCCGTCGTGGTCAGCTCGACCTTCAGGTTCGGGATCGCATAGGGCAGGTTGGTGGCGCCCTCCACGGAGGTCGGATCGATGCCGTTCTCGATCATCGCCGCAAAGGGCGAACCGCCCGCGATCGATTGGCCCACGATGTGGTCATGGAGAGCGACGACATTGCCTTCCTTGTCGAGCCCCGCCTTGACTGCGTGCACATAGACCGGCCGGTACCGCCCACCCCGCATGTCGTTCTCGCGGGTCCACTGCACCTTCACTGGCTTGCCGGGTCCCAGTGCACGCGCTGTGGAAACAGCTTCGATAATGAGATCTGCGTCCGAGACCGCTCGGCGGCCGAAGCTGCCGCCGGTCTTCATCACGTGCAGCCTCACCTTGTCCGGCGTGGTGCCGCCTACTTGAGCGGCAGCCGCCTGATAAAGGTCGGGCATCTGGTGTCCGCCCCAGACGTCGATGGTGCCGTCTTCGTTGATTCGGGCGGCCGCGTTGAGTGGCTCGATCGAAGCATGGACAAGATAGGGGAATTCGTAGTGCCCTTGGATGACTTTCTCAGCACTGGCCAACGCTGCGGGAGTGTTACCGTCGTCGCGCGCGGTGGCCGCGCCCGGATCGTCTGCTGCCTTAGTGTATTCGGCCATGATCTCGGCCGTGCCGCGCCTTTCGGCCTTCTCTTCGTTCCAGGTCACCTCCACGAGATCGCGGCCCTTGAGCGCCGTCCACATGTCCCTGCCGACGACGGCAATGCCGCGCGGCGTCTGGACGACATCGACAATGCCGTCGAGTGCCTTGGCCTTGGAGGCGTCGAAGCTCTCGATCTCAGCGCCGAACTTCGGCGGATGGATCATAACGGCCGTATTGAGTCCATCCATCTTGAGGTCGATCGTGTAGGTCTGCGCGCCATTGGTCTTGCCGGCGGAATCGTAGCGCTTGAGGCTGTCCGATCCGATCTGGGCCCACTTGTCGCGCGGCTTTAGCGGCACGTCGTCGGGAACCGGCATTCCCGCTGCGGCTTCAGCCAGGTCACCGAAGCGCGCCTGCATCCCTGAGGCGTGCGACACGACCCCGGAAGCGACTGTGATCTCGCCGGCTGGCACGTCCCACCGCTGCGCCGCGGCCGCCACCAGCATGGCCCGTGCGGCAGCACCCGCCTTGCGGTAGCGCTGCCACGACGAGCTCATCGACGTGGAGCCACCGGTTCCCTGCGCGGCCCCGCCCCAGGCGAGATTGCCGTAGAGCGCGGTATTGCCATATCCGCCGACCACGTGGATCTGCGCCCAGGCGCCGTCGAGCTCTTCCATAACCAGGGTGGCGATGCCGAAATAGGAGCCTTGTCCCATCTCGAACTGCGACGAGTGGATGACGATTCGGTTCTCCGGTGTGATCTCGACATAGGTCTGGAAGGGGTTCGCCTGGACCGTTGCAGGCGTCGTTTGTGCGTTGGCGGGCGCGGCCATCATTAGCCGGTAGCCCACGGCGAGGCCCGCGGTGGTGACGACCGTGCCGAGGAGGAACTGGCGGCGCGTGGGCGCCACGGCATTATGCTTCGGGAGAAACTGCAACATGCCTCAAGTCTCCAGCCGGTTGGCGGTCTCGTGGATGGCCGCGCGGATGCGATGATAGGTGGCGCAGCGGCAGAGATTGCCGCTCATCGCCGAATCAATATCATCGTCCGTCGGCTTCGGCGTCTCTGTCAGGAGGGCCACGGCCGACATGATCTGGCCAGACTGGCAATATCCGCATTGAGGTACGTCGAACTCGGCCCACACGGCCTGGACCGTTTCGCCGATCTTGCCCGACACGCCCTCAATGGTGGTGATCGAGGCTCCTTCGATGTCGCCGACTGCGGTCTGGCACGAGCGCGTCGGCATGCCGTTAACGTGAACCGTGCAAGCGCCGCACTGGGCAAGGCCGCAACCGAATTTCGTTCCTGTGAGTCCGATGCCGTCACGGATCGCCCAGAGCAGCGGCATCTCTGGATCGACGTCGAGTGTTCGCGCCTCGCCATTGAGGGTAAAAGCGACCATGGCTTGCTCTCCTTGTCCTGAGCTGGCTATCTCGTTGCGCCTCCGCCCGGCTAGGAACCGGACTCTTCTTGCTGAGGCATAGCGACCACAGACTAGGATCGCGCAGCTCGAGCAACAAGCCGCTAGCTGGCAATCGCGAGATCGTGAAGTGGCTCGTGTCGAAAGGCTGGAGGCAACTGAATGTCATTTTTGGGCCGACCGGCCGGTCAGTTTCCGGCTCGATGACCTGGTTGGCAGTCATTCCGCTTCTAAGCCTAAACCCCAGACATGAACTGTAGCAGCATCATAAAAGACGACATCAAGCGGCGATTTTTCGTTGCACTGCACCGCTAGCTCGTTCGCGTGGTTCATGATCCGCTGGTTATCCGCGGATGCTGGTTCACCATAGATGCCAACACAGAGCTTGTGAAACTTGCCACGCGCTATGCGGTTAAGGATGTGGTCGTCATTCGTAGCGAGCGAATGGTGGAAAATGAAGAAGCAATGGCTGGCGGTCTTCACATTCGCGGTGAACTGCTTGAAGCCTTGGTACAGGTAGGCATTGTGACGGATCTTCGCCTTCTTCTGGGCGCTGGTGGGCTGATGAAGGGCGGCTTAGGGTCATGATTTCCGGTCCATCGCGCTGCAATGACCGATGAGTCACAGACGCTGCATTTCGCGCTAGACCGCAGCTGCGGTATTCTCGATCATACGCTCAGCCATCCTATTCGCACCTCGTTGCCGCCGTTCGCCGCACCTATCGATCGGAGGCCTTCCAGCCTCGCGATAGCCGCGCTATGTGGCTGCACACAACCTGACGACGAACAGGAGCAAGATTGGACATAGAAGCCAGCACAAGATCGCCCTCCCCCTGTCCTTGCTCGTTTTCATGCGAAAACAATCAAACTGAGTGCTGCGGGGATAGCGAGGTCGATTTGGCCCACTTCAGAGCAAAGTCGGCCATAAGCCATTGATATAATTTTGGTGGGCCCTGAGGGTGCTTGGAAAGTCAGAAATATCAAAGGCTATTCGACAGTGGGACTGTGTTGCGTTACTATGCTCTCCGGTCTTTTCCGGTTGATTTGTCCCACCCCTGATGCCGATTGCGGTCCTTCGCCGCTGCCTTGGTCAATTCCCGATTCCACAAGCATCCGGTCCTGAGTGGGCAGACGGCCTTCCTAGTGGTAATTAGTCAGCGACACGTTGACCGTTCTCGTCATGCGGGTGAAATCTACGTTCGACCATATACGTCGTCGAAGCGAACGATATCATCCTCGCCGAGATAATCGCCGCTCTGCACTTCAATGATCACCAGGTCAATTCTGCCTGGGTTCTCCAGCCGATGCTTATGGCCGCAGGGGATGTAGGCTGATTCGTTTGTCGCCAGGAACAACTCCTGCTCGCCATTGACGATTTTCGCGGAGCCGCTGACCACGACCCAGTGCTCCGAACGATGATAGTGCATCTGCAGGCTCAGCCGCCGACCGGGCTTCACCTCGATGCGTTTGATCTTGAAGCGCTCGCCTTCCTCAAGAACCGTGTAGGTACCCCACGGCCGGTGTACCGTGCTGTGGACCAGGTGAGCTTCATGTCCTGAAGCCTTGAGGCCCTCGAACAGCTTCTTGACGTCCTGAACGCGGTCGCGGGATGCGACAAGCAAAGCGTCCGGGGAATCGACGATCACCAGATCGCTGACACCGACCGTGCCGATGACGCGCTTGTCGGAGCTCACATAGCTGCCGGTCGTGTCGACCATATGCACATCGCCGCGTATCCTGTTCCCGCTTTCGTCGGCGGCGATCAAATCGGCCATTGCGTTCCAGGATCCGATGTCGTTCCAATCCATGTCGCAGGCAACCACGGCAAGTTTGTTCGTCTTCTCCATGACAGCGTGGTCGAGCGAGATTCGCGGGGCGGAGCCGAAATGCTCAGGCGCGAGTTCGATTTTGGCAAAGCCTTCGCCTTGACTGAAGCGGCCGTTCTCGTAGCTGTCGGAGACGGCCTGGATCACCGCGGGGCAATGCGATGCCATCTCGTCGAGCATGGTTTGTGCGCTAAAGCAGAAAATGCCGGCGTTCCAGAAGAAGCGCTTGGACGCAACATAGGCTTTGGCTGTGTCCAGATCCGGTTTTTCAACGAAACGGACGACTTTCTCACCATCCGCTTCGATATAGCCGAATGCCGTGTCCGGTCTGGTTGGGGTGATGCCCAATGTGGCGATCCGCCCGAGCTTCGCATGTTCGATGGCCCGGCACATGACGTCTAAAAATGCAGGCAGGTTGCCAACCATGTGATCGGCTGGGAAGACGCATAGAATCGCGTCAGGGCCTTGCGTTGCCTTGGCATGGATGGCGGCTGCCGCAACGGCTGCGGCCGTATCCCGGCCTTCAGGCTCGAGCAGAAAGGTGCGTGGCAGGACCACGGAATCTAGTTCGTCGAACTCGTCCTTGGTAAGGAAGAGGTGTTCCCCAGATGTCACGGCGACGAGTTCCACTACGCCCTTTATCGAACCGACGCGCAACACAGTGTGCTGCATCAGTGAATGCCCGTCTGCCACTTTGAGGAAAGGTTTAGGGTGCGATTGCCTTGAGGCGGGCCATAGCCGCGATCCGGCTCCGCCGCTGATGATGACGGGAACCACTTTCATAGAACAACCTCGATTTCGTCTCTGGAGTGATTGCCCGCGCCCTTTCGAGCGTTAGCGTCACGATCGCCGTCGCTCTGGCTTGGTCTGCGGCCTCCGAGTAACAGTGAAGTTCTGGCGCGTTGCCGAACGGCCTCAGATGACGACGCTATCGGTATCGTACGACGCTTCCATGGCCTCGATGAGAAATGGACATTCAACTATGCCTGTTGGTTGCATCCGCCGAATTGCGCAGGTGGCGGGTCTTAACTGAGACCAGAGATTCTTTGGCTGTCTTCTATCAAAATCAAACGACTTGGCTCCTTCAGATCGAACTCGATTACCCGTGGCACGAAAAGGCGTGCATATCGTGTAAAGGCGCTCGTCGGAGGAAACCGAATTACGGTATCGCAGCGCCCGAGAAGATACATCTCAACGAGGGCGGAAATTGCGCCGTCAATCCCAAGTGCTGCAGTGTGTAAGGGGCCGTCTTGATCGGATCGGAAATGCTTGGGGACGGTGAGAAGATCGGGAAACCTGGCCGACAGATGGTCCAGGATCTGGGCGCTGTCCGTGCACAAGAACAGCCGCACAGGCCTGGGGTGCGGTAAAGCTTTAGCCTTATCAATCGCAGTGCACACTTGTCGAACGGCGACCTCCGGATCGGCCCAGTAGGGCGCATGGTCCATGATGTCTTCACCGTTACCATGCCGAACATGAACCCCGATAATGCTGTGCCCCTCGAAACATTCCTGATAAATGGCATCTATGCGTGCTTGAATTTCAGACCGAGGCTTGACACTCTGGAAGACCTGCCGCTCGGCATCCTCATCGCACCGCCACATCAAACAAGCGTCACACACTACTGTGTTCGCTTCGACATCGTGTTCGGCCTGAAAGAGCTCGCCCAACTCGTCGCGCTCTTGGAAAATCTGCTCATCTGGGCGGTAAAGGCAGTCGATCGCTGGCCTATTCCACCACTCCGGGAAGAATGGACCCGGGAAGGAAAAGTCGTTGATCCGGTCGTCGCAAATAGCCGGTACGCCAGCGATGTCATTGATCGGTTGGAAGAACACCGGAAAGGCATTTGCGAAGGGTTGGTCGAGATAGCAGGACCCGCGCCAGTCGACGGCTAGCGTTCGTCCCGACCGCTGAGCGTAGCGCCAAGCGGCCGCCAGCGACCACAGACAATCACCGAACCCCGTACGCCTCTGAGAGACGACGAACCTGCGCTTTACCAATCCACTGACCTGCATTTTCGGAAATCTCGTTTCAGAGACGAGGTTGCATCTGGCTTGGGATCTCTTAATCGATACTAAGTCGATCGTTACGCCGGGCGATTTGGTAGAGGCTGCGCCGTGGGGCAGAAGAGCTCCCTCAGCACTGCCTATCCTTATCTCTGTGACGCTCGCAAATCTTGACGCCGGTACACTCGCTCCCGGTTTAAATTCAGCGTTCTCTAATGCGCCCGGCGACATGTGTAAAATTGATTACGTGGATGTGGCCCATCCATGTGTTGGATACTAAGGCGTTCCTTGACGATGAGCCTCTGCTGACGTGGGGCCGCGCTTTGCTAAGCGAAACAGCCGGTCGAGGCAGTCCACAAAGCCCTTTTTCAAGTCCAATTCTTAACTGCCTCAACGTAACATGGCATTTGCGGGCGTTTCCTGAAGGACGGATGTGCAGGACCCGCCAGCCGTCGAATGTCAGGCGCAGGCCATCCACGTCATTTATGGCCATCATGGCGTCCGGTCCCATCGAAAGATGCGACACGGCGCCCTCTGACGCTTTCAAGTGCGCCAACATGGCGCAAATCCTGCCGGATAGCTTTCGAGCCGGCTGGACTGAGCGACTGGCACGCGATGCTGGTGCGACGATGGCCGAGAGAGGAATTTTGGCGTCTGCAGCCATGTGGAGGATCGTTCCGACGGTTCTGCGGGTTCTCGGTGTCAGAGCCGACACCTGTGCGAACCCGCTCTCGTCCGTTTTCGACAGGCCCTTGAGGTTCATGACCCTGTTGTTCGCCAAGATCATCCGCCAGTTCAGCGATCCAGGTGAAGATCGGCACGCCTGTCGATGCGGCGATCATCGCCTCGGCCAGCGAAGATGAAGAGGGCCATTGGGTCAAGTACAAGCGCCGACCAGCGTTTCATTGCTTCAAAGCCCATTTCGGTGCCCTCGCCGATACGGCCCTTGTCGAGGAGATCGCCGTCACGGCGCCCACACCGAGGACGGCAACGCCGTTCCTGATGCTCTGCCCGACAATCCCGGCGAAGTGTTTGCCGACAGCGCCTACCGAGGCAATCATCTCGGCGACGCGGTGCGCGCCAAGGGTGGAAGGCCGCGCATCGTCGCAACCGCTATGTGGGGGCGCGACGAGGCCGAAAGCTCGACGCCTGGAACCAACCGATCCACAGAATTTGTACTCGGATCGAGAAGATCTTCGGCACCTGTAGCCGGATGCGATGGCGAGGGCTGGCAAAGGCGGCCGTTCAAATTCGCCGCACTGCGATCGCCTACAGTATGAAACCCAGTTTGATGGTCGCCTCGTCCCGCCCATCGTTGAAGCCCAGCCACCGTTTTCGGGCTAGCGCGCCCGAAATTTCTTGGAGGTCAATACGTAATGCCCTACCCGGCTTTTCGCCGCCGTCTCAGATGTGCGGTTCGCCCGAAGCCCGCCCACTGGCACGAACTTTGTCTTCGCGCGGAGCGAAACCTCGCGCCCACGACTTTGTGCCGCCGATGGTGCCGCGCTGCCCTGTCAAACAATCCATTTTATGGATGCACTTCATCCAAACAATCGATTTCACTGATCAAAACAATTTCCATTAGAAGACGCTGAAGCAGGCAAAGATTACTTGGTCAGCGCAAAAGAGGGATGGTGGAGTGCTAGTGTGGGTTGGACCCACATGCTCGCCATTTTATCTGGGAACGGCTACTGCCCTGCTAGCGCAGGGCAATACGATTCTACTGGCCACCCACTTCGTGGAAGAAGCGGAGCGGCTATGCAACCGACTGTGCGTGCTTGAGAACGGATGTAGAATCCCAGAAGGGCGTCCTAACTCGCTGATTGATGAGCAAATCGGGTGCGACGTGATTGAAATCTATGTCGCTCACCCGTGAGCTGAGTTCGGCACTCAGGCCGCATGTGCGACTTAGGCAGGTTAGCGGCGAGACTCTGTTTTGCTATGCCTCGAAGCAGGAGCAGGTGTGCTCGCTGGCTGACACTGTCAATGACGAGCTCCGCGCCGCATCTGTCGAAATCCTACCATAGGGTATGAGGCGGGCCGCCGGTGTGGCGAGCCAGATTCGAAACTTCAACTACCATAGAGCAGGAAGAAAATGGGCGAGAACAGGAAAGTTGCTCTGGTTACGGGCATAACGGGACAGGATGGTGCCTATCTCACGCGTCTTCTGCTGGAAAAAGGCTACGTCGTTCATGGGATTAAGCGACGTTCCTCTTCCTTCAACACGGGTCGCATCGAAGACATCTACCAAGACCCGCACGATCCCGATCCGCGCCTAATTTTGCATTACGGTGACCTCACTGATGCGACTAATCTCATCCGAGTAGTTCAGGAATCCCAGCCAGACGAGATTTACAACTTGGCCGCTCAGAGCCATGTCCAGGTGTCGTTCGAAACGCCGGAATACACAGCAAACGCCGACGGTATCGGAACATTGCGACTTCTTGAGGCGATCCGCCTCCTCGGTCTGAAGGACAAGACCCGCTTCTATCAGGCCTCGACTTCAGAGCTCTACGGCCTCGTGCAATCCGTACCGCAGAACGAAACAACGCCCTTTTATCCGCGCAGCCCTTACGCCGCCGCCAAGCTCTACGCCTACTGGATCGTGGTCAACTATCGCGAGGCCTATGGTATCCATGCTTCCAACGGCATTCTCTTCAATCATGAAAGCCCACTGCGCGGCGAAACTTTTGTGACGCGCAAGATCACCCGCGCCGCCGCTGCTATTTACCTCGGCAAGCAGGACAAGCTTTATCTCGGCAATCTCGATGCTCAACGCGATTGGGGCCATGCGCGTGAGTACGTGCGTGGTATGTGGATGATGATGCAGCAGGATCAACCGGATGATTACGTGCTGGCGACGGGCAAGACGACCCCTGTCCGCCAATTCGTCGAATGGGTTTTCGAAGATGTCGGCGTCGAGCTCGAATGGCGTGGTGAGGGAGTCGACGAAAAGGGCTATGATGTCGAGACCGGCAGATGCCTAGTCCAGGTAGACCCACGCTACTTCCGCCCCACGGAAGTCGATCTTCTCCTGGGCGATGCCACCAAGGCGAAGGAGAAGCTCGGCTGGGTGCATGAGACATCCGTGCGCGAGCTCGCCGCGGAAATGGTGCGGGAAGACCTCAAGGTCATGCAGACATCGGTAATCATGAAGGAAGCATAATGTACGATCTGAAGGGAAAAGCCGTGTGGGTCGCGGGCCACAAGCATGGTGGGCAGCGCTGTTGTAGGCCGCCTCGCGTCTGAAGACTGCAAAGTTATGGCCACCCTGACGTTTCCCCCAAATTTTATCCAGTCGTGAGTTCGTTTCCGGGGGTGGATTTGCCCTGATGGCCGGTGGACGCGACGGGTGCTGGCGCGGAGCGTTTCACGTTGCGCAGCGCGAGCGACCGTCGCGGGTTGAAGGTCGATGCACATTCGTTGGGTGTCTGCCATCCGATGTGCGAGTGCGGACGCGCGCCGTTGTAATCGGCGCGCCATACATTGAGCCTCGCGCGGGCCTGGGCCAGGGACGTGAACCGCGTCTCGTTGAGGAGTTCATCGCGAAGGGGGCCGTTGAAGCTCTCGCGTTAGGGTCCTAGCCAACCTCCGACTGTGAACTCGCGGAAGCGATTTACGGCAAGCGCACACAGCAGCTCGTCCACGGCGTTCGTACATGAAGTTTGGAAACTTATAATACTGGTACACACCTCCAAGGGGGAACATTATCTCCAATATCTCAGCGATTACGGGATAGCTATCTGCCTTCAGCTACCTCGGCCTAGTGCAGAATCTTGGCCGAATGAACTCGGCGCTCTTGCTGCACACCAATGGTCCGTCCCGCGCGAAGTGCGATCATACCGCCGCAGCTTACCTTCAAATCCGGCACTGGCGAGGATCTAGATCCAAGCCGACGGCGCCGGGGATCAAATAAAAAGCCGCCGACCGAAGCCAGCGGGCTTGATTGGGATGGCCCGCGCGGACGGTCAAGGCTGCGCCGGCCGACCATGGCGGAGGGACCACCTTGGCCAACGGCACGGCCCGATGACGGCGTGCCGATGTACCACAACATGCGGCGAGATAGAGCCTTCCGGCGTCGCGGAAAAAAAGCCCGCCGGTTTTGAGCCAGCGGGCAAGTTCTGGAGTGGCTGAGATCAACCCAGCATCAGTCAACGACCGGCGGAAGGGTTGGTTGCAGTGGATGCCAGCTAGCCGCAGCATGCTGTGAATCGTAGCAATGTGAAAAACAAAACTCTGGACTTCTAGGTCGGACTCGCCCCAATATTTGTTTGGGGGAATTCACATGAAAATTGGAGCACTCATCGCAAGTGCAGCCCTGTGCGTCAGCGGCTGCTCTACGAGCACTGTCGTGTCGGACAGCGATCTCACGGCAATGAATACCGTTGCGCTATGTCACGTTCTCGCCAGCAGCACGGACGAACAGTATCGTAGCAGGGTAGCGGCCCTTCTAGTGCGCAGGGGCGCAACAGCAGAGAAGTGCACCAGGCTTGTGCAAACCGACAATGCTGTCGCGACAGGCATAGCGATCGCGGCTGTCGGCGGCGCAGCTGTGGGTGTCGCTGCCAACAACGGCTATGGAGGCGGAACATATTACCGGCCACCGCCACCACAAACCTATGGCGTCGCGTGGGACCAATTCTATGGCCAGAACTACAGCGTTATCTGGCGCTGCCGCGACCGGTCCACCGGGCGGTTCGTTGACGACTACTATTGCGCCGGCCTGCCCATGGTCGACAGCGCATGGCCGGGCTGGTCGGCGTAGCGGATGAGCAGGCCATACCGCAAATATCGATCCAATCGGTGGCAGAGACCCACCGGTGCCAAGCTGTGGCGGCGCCAACGTGCGAGCGTGCCGGCAATGCTCGGTCTTACGGCAGCGGCGGCGGTGGCCGCCTTCCTGGCGCCGTCGGGCGCGCAACGTAGCGACGATGCATCAAAGGCCAGCCCACGAAGGGCGGCGCCCGCCTCGCTTACCGGTGTCGCTTCCGTCATTGACGGCGATACGATCGAAATCCACGGCCAGCGCGTCCGCTTCAACGGCATCGACGCGCCAGAGAGCCGGCAGCTGTGCCGCGATGCGAATGGCGCCGAGTATCCTTGCGGCCGGCGATCGGCCGAAGCGCTGGACACTTTCCTGGCCGCGTCGAGGCCGCTCGAATGCACATTCGTGACGTGGGACCGCTACCACCGCTTTGTGGGCGATTGTCGGCGCGCCGACGGCGCGGGCGTGGCCGCCTGGATGGTCAAGCACGGCCAGGCGCTGGATTGGCCTCACTACAGCCAGGGCGCCTATGCGGGGCAGCAGGCGCAAGCCCAAGCCTCAAAGATCGGCCTGTGGGCCGGGGCGTTTCAGGCACCCTGGGAATGGCGCGCTGCGCACGCCGACGGCGCGGCGCCATCGAGTCGCCCGCTGGGCATGATCAGCCGTAAGCTGGTCGCGCAGAGCGGCTATTCTTGCGAGCCGCGGAGAACGTGCAAGCAGATCGGTTCCTGCGACGAAGCCAACTGGTACCTGCAAAACTGCTCATGGGGCGGAAAACTCGATCGCGACAAGGATGGGATCCCATGCGAAACACTCTGCTAGCTGAAATGTAACGGAGTAAGCGCGCTACGGCCTGTTCGGCTTTCCGCTTACACCGATCCAACGAAGACCATGCATGGGCGACACGGTCTGCTAGCCCCATTTTTTGACGAGGTATTCTATATCTGAAGGGCAGAAGAAGATGCCTTAACTAAGACTTTCAAAATAGTTAACATAGTTATTTTTCAGTGTATGCTGATAGGCGATCAAGGCGTGATGTTGTCCTGTCGGGGGTTCGAGTAAAATGCAGACTGTGATGAGTCAAAAGCTGGCAAGCTATGGCCAGTGGACCTACCGTGGTGCCTGGGCCCTTGAGATCGCTGCGGCAGCGATTGGCCTTACGACAGGCGTAGCTCTAGGTGTCCAGGCGTTTTCTGCGAGCGAATCCGTAACTGCCATGGATTTGACGCTCGCCAGTGCGCCCTTTCTCATGGTGGCAATTGCTGAGCTCACCAAAATACCGATAGCCACCCTGCTTTTTAGTGCGTCGTGGTTCTGGAAGCCCATGATCTTGGTCTTCCTCCTCGTTCTGGCAGGCATAACCTTTGAGACGGTGTTTATGGGAATGGAGCGAGCGGGTGCTCTGCGCCAACTGCGTTACGAGGAACTCGTAAACAAAATCGACGCGCTGGACCAGGAGGCTATGAAGCTGGCCTCGGCCGACGAACTTGGCCGAAAATCCGATCAGGTCGAACAAGCGCGTTCCGAAATTGAGCAGCTTGCGTCTCTTGCGGAAAAATCCCGGGCGACCTTTCAGTCGCAGATTGCCGAGGTCAATGCTGAATTGGAGGGAACGACCGCCCTTACTCCAGAAGCGTCGCGCGTTCGCGACCAAGTGGAGGAAAAAAGCGCGGTTCGATTGGCGTTGATTCAGCAGCGCGACGGCGAAGCAAAGGAAGCCGTTGATCAGTTCGAGCGTCAACGCGACAGCTTTGTTGAACGTATCAAGATGGCGCGCGATTCCGGCGATAGCGACTCGGCACGCCGGCTAGAATCAGAAGTGGCGAAACTTGCTAATCCACGCACTAAAATTATAGCCAAGTTCGACACTCAGATAGAGCCGCTCGACCAAGAGGTCGCCACCCTGCGTGCAGGTTTCGATCGTTTGCGGGCAAGCAGCCCTCCTATGACTGCCGACCAGAGGCAAAAACTTATGGATAGACGCTCGACGTTGGAACAGACGCGCGACAGTGATGCCGGGGCTTGGCAGCGCCGATTGGATGACGCTGGCAAACGGCTCGCAGAAGCGCAGGCCGCTGAGGCCAACAAGGCAAACATCTCGGCCCAAAACCAGGTCAGACAAGACCTGATTGCAAAGGAACTCAGCGGTTTGGAGAAGGAGCGGATCCCCATGGCGCGAACCGATCAGGTCCGGCGTATTGCCTCACGATGGTACGGGAGCAAACCGGAGTTAGTCACCGAAGCGCAAGCGGGAAAAATCTCTGTAATTTGGTTTGGGTCCCTCGCGCTCATCGCCGCACTCGCGGGACCAATCACGGCAATGGTGGCACTCGCTCTCCAGCGAATTGCCGCCCGAGAAGAGGATAATTCGAAGAGCAAGTTTTCCAGACTGCTTCGCAGAATGCTTTTGAGTTGGCGCTGGCGGCGGGTTCGAACAGTCGAGGTACCGGTCGAAGTTACGGTAGAGAAAGAGGTTGAGAAGAGGGTAGAGGTGCCTGTCGAAAAAATCGTCAAAGAGATCCTCTACGTTCCGCTCTTCACCGACGACCCCGAAGTTCTTCGAAAAGCCCTGGACCAAGATTTGCCGCCTGAGGTCGCTGATCTCGTGACGGTATCAATGAAGGACCGCAAAAGTGCTCGTCAGGCATAACACCACGCTGCTTGAACAAGCCGTCGATCTCGCCGTCAAGAGGTCAGCAATTCCGACCCTGCAAGCTCAAGCCGCGGCTCAAGAGAAAACAGCTCGAGCGACCGCCTTTCGCCGAATGGCGACTGGCGGAGCCATTGCAGTGGCGGCGGTCGGGATTGGGCTAGGCATCAATCTTGGTCTATGGGACAAAACCTTGCCGGAGCCGGCGGCTTTGCCGACCATAGAGCAGCCAAGCGATCTCACCTCCCCAAAAGACGAGCCGCCTATTCCTGTTCCAACTCCAAAGCCAGCTCAGGAGCAGGCGCCCCAGGCTGACGTCCCTACCAGGCCTGACGTGGTGACCGTCGACTTCAACAAGTTCGCCACCAAGAAGGTCGAGTTCCAAGGCACCACTTGGGAGTTAATCACAGGTCACCACTTCAAGGATGAGAACGACGAAACCTGGGACCGAGCGTGGTGTTACTCTCGGCGGAGTGTGAACGGCGTAGACGTAAATGTATCATTGGCAGCTCGTTCTGCCCCGACAGCGCCACCAGCCGGGCCTGGTGCTGCTGCGCAGACGCTTCAATTGGTCGGCCTTAATGATTCATCCGCCGTCGATCTTGCAATAAGATGCGCGTGGCTGGATGGTCGCACATTTGCGTCTTCAGACATCATTCCTGACCCGTCACGAGAGCAGGCCGCAACTGTCCCCGCAGAAACTCCTGCGACAGAGGTCGACCCAGATAGTGGATTTGTTGTCGTGTCCGGGTGGGACGCGATCGGAAACGACCTGCCGGATATGCCAATTAGGAACGTGAGTTCTGAGCAGTGTCAAACCGCCTGTGATACCGACTTCAGGTGTCTAGCGGTTACTTATAACACGAAATTTCGAGCTTGTTTCATGAAAGGGGACGCATCGCTACTGGTCAAAAGCGAAGAGTCGATCATGGCCGCAAAGAAAGTGGTCGAGAGCAATTTGCGCTACTCGAATTTGGTGTTCGCCATAAAAACGGAAATTTCTGGCAATGCCTATTGGACCTCTCCGCTCCGATATCCCGACTGCATACTGCAATGTGCAAACGACAAATCCTGCTTGGGGTTCAATTTCCGCAAAAAAGAAAGTGCGTGTGTCCTTTTCAACAGCATAACCCAATCCGCTGATAACGCAGCGGTCGCATCTGGCATCAAGAGCGTCGCCAACTAAAGTTGAAGCAAAGCACCTATCCTCAAGGAGCGATTGAAGCCAAGCCACTTGTCAAAGAAAGTGGCTAGAAAATTCCACGATAACCTTTGGGTTAGCGGTAGGAATGTTCTTCGACGAAGCTCTAACAGAATGCAAAGTGGAGCCAACTGAGGCATCTCAGAGAAAGAATTGTCGTCGGCGCATTGCGGGACCGTCTGACTGAATGTCAAAAATTGGGCCGTGAGCGGACTGTCTGCTCCCAGATGTAAGGATGGGATAGCTGCCTTTCCACAAGGCAAGGGTGAGGTGGTCGGTGTGAGATCGGAGCATTAACCCATAGCCTTCCCGGTCAGTCGCTACTCGTTGAACCAAGCGAGCATCGCTATTCGGTAGGTGTCCATGAGATATGCCTGCGTGGCGGCTAGCAGCTCCAGGTGTTCGCTTTCCGTCTGACGCTTCGAGTACCCCGGCTGGACAAGGGTGATCGTGAAATCCGGACGCAGCTGCCGCCACTTGTTTATCCAGGCTATCAGCATCGCCTGACCTCCGAGTTCGTATCGGCTCGCCTTTCCGGCCTTGAGACGATCGGCCTCCCTGCGGTGGAGTCTTTTCAGCATGTCTCCGAGATGCTCGGCCCACCGGATGGATTTTTGCGCTTGGCCGCATATCTCGTAGAGGTCTTCGACACGGGCTCCGGGGACCGGCCCCGAAGAATACTTGCAATGGAATAAATGGACCTTGAGCCGGCCATCCTCCAGTCTCATAGCCACGACGTCCGCGACCTCGCCGGCCCCGTCATCGTCGAACACGATATCCCAGCCTCCTCCATCGACGAGGGAATTGATAACCCTCCGCTGAATCGAGTCCGCCCGTTTTGTCGGCCCTTGGGATTCCTTGCGAATGTTGACGCCGGGCCAACTGTCGGAGGTAATCCTGTCTAGATCGAAAGGCAGCACGTCTTCCCGCTTGGGCACAATGAACAGGGATGCACCCACCAGCATGTCGCCATCGGCGAGATAGACGTGCGGCGGGCTCTCCGCGAACATGTCAAGGAGAGGACGCTCCCTCTTACCGATCCGCAACGCAAGGTCGGGTCCGGTCCGCCGTGTATAGCGGGCGATGCCCCGTTCGATGGTAAAGGTGTACGCGGTGGTGAACGTATCGCTGACCACCCTGAACTTCACGCCATCATCGGAAGAGAAGCTTTCCAGTTCGACGGCGCATTCATGGAAAGGCACGACCTGCTCGCTTGCCAGGAGCAATACCTTATCCTCGTTCTCGAACAGCAGGTCTTCGGGCCAATCCACCGCCAGCGGGGTCTTGTTCCCTGGCAGCGTGTCCAGGGCGACAGCCTTGATCAGGTTGCGCAAGATATGTTCGGTGGTGATATGCTCGTCGAGGAGCTTGGCGCCCAGCTGTTGGCACCAGCGCATCCATTCCGCGGGATTGTTTGTAGTGGACTGCGACCAGATCTTTCCCTTGATCGAACACCCCATGCTCGATCTTGCGCGGATCGACCCTTGTATCAGACCGTCCTCGTCGACCCTCTCCTCGTCTACAAAGCCCTGGCCGAAGAGGTTATTGAGCGTCTTGGTCCTATTGCCGGCATAGGCATTGAGCTGGTCGGCAATATCGACGCCCATGAACATTGAGTAACGGACAGGCTTGCGCTGAGCCTCGCTCAGTCCCAGATTGCTCAACATCAGCCGGTCGAAGCCGCTGAGCACACGGAAGATAGTCTCGCCGCCCATCCGCTGGACATCCGGACCAGCAAGGGCCCGCGCTAAGGGCTGATGGAGGTCCTTCTTCCTAGAGGTGTTGATGAAGAGCAGGTTCTGCTCTTCATCCCAGTGAGCCATGATCAGGTTGTACTGTACGTTTCTAGGGAATTTGATACTCGTCCACGGCAACGCCTCCTCGTCCCGTGTCACAAGTATCAGCAGCCGCTCGTCGGGATTAATGCTGGGGCCGTCCGCTATGGTCGCGCGCGGACCGATCGCGTTCTCGATGTCGGACGTATCCCACTCCCCACACGTCGTCCGGTAGACGATCGTGCTCATGCGCGGCTGCAGGTTCTCGACATGGAAGCTTTCCGGCGGGGCTAGCAGACCGGTGATGATGTCCTCGCGGCGCTTGGCATCGAAGGTTTTCCTAAAGCCCACCACGTTCAGAAGGTGGTTCCAGTCTGCATCCTCAGCGTAGAGCGCCTTCAACCTCTCGTTCACGTCATCCATCGCGATATTTGCGATCACTGTTGCGTCGCCTAGGTCGGTGCGCGTGCGAGTGAAACGGCCCACGAATTGCAGGGTGATCGCCTCGCTTTTGTGCTTGTCGTGCAGTGCCGCGATCTTGAGCTCTGGCAAATCGAAACCCTCACCGAGCATGTTGACGCAAACAATAATGGACGCCTCGCCGGAACGCAGCTTCCTCAGGGCTTCCCACCGAGCACCCGCACCCATCTTGCTGTGGGTGAGTTGCGGGTTGAACTCTTCGCCGGCCCTGGCGACATACTTCGCATGCAATGCCTTGGCGTCCTCGATGGTCTCCACCCTCGCCATTGCCAGATGGGGCCGGTTTTTCGCGCGATCCTCGCGCAGTTTCGCCAGTACTTGCCCAATAATGAGGTCGTCTGCGTCGGCGCGGTCCAGTCCCATCACCGGATATAGTTCACCGGCTTGAACAAACCATCGAGCTGCGCCTGGCGGAGGGGATAGCTGTAGATATGCTTGCCGTCGACGCGTTTGCCATCATTGCGATAGGGGGTGGCGGTGAACTGCAAGACGGGTCTCTGGTCGAACCGCTGTTTAAAGACGCGCCACGTCTTGGCGCCGATATGGTGGGCTTCGTCGACGAAGAGATGCGACGCCCATTCCGAAACCGCCGCCTGCATGTCCTCGGACAGTTCGGCGACGACGCTCATGGTTGCGACGACCACCTGCGCACTGCCCAACAGGCGGTTCATGCCCTCGAGCGTCTTGGGAGCGCGGGTCAAGGCAACGACGGTGGGTAGCAATGCCCCCGGAGCGAGGCACCCCGTCTCCTTCAGCTTGCCCAGCCCCAGGAATTTGCCGGCGACCTGAGAGCGTAGCTGGTCCGTGGGCACGATCACGAAGAGGCGCGGGATAGCGGCCATCACCAGCAGCGCCAACATAGTCTCGGTCTTACCGGTCCCAGTCGGCAGCACAACAGTGACGGCGCTCTTGCTCACGCTCCAGTGCGCAAGGACCGCACGAACCGCGCCGACTTGGGGAATCCGCATTCCGGGACGTACCAGCCGGGTGCCGTCGTAGCGTTCGACGCGGAGATCGAAAGCGTCCTGCCAAGACGCAATTGTCCGGCCGGTGTCGGCGACTTGCGCGGGCGTCAGATCGTCTATGGGTGTCGGCTTGGGCAATATCCACTTGCCGCCTGTCGCCGCTGCATGAATCGTCGAGGCGTCGTCGACCTTGAGCACCGCCTGTTGGTCTAGCAGCGACGTGGTCGTGCGATCTAAGACCGCAAACGGGAGGAAGTCCGGACTCGAGCAACGGAACCCTGTACCTTTCGGCAACAACGACCACTTGACCTTCAACCGCTGCTCAGGGTGGGAAAGCCGCCTTAAAATACTGCCTTCGATCTTGCCAGTATGGCTCACCAGTTCAGGAAGCGTGATCTCCGCATCCTTGGCAAAAAGATCGTGCAACGCTATGCCCCCGACAAAAGAACAGTGCTTATCCGTAGAACGTGTTCTGGACAGTCAATCAGACCGCCAGACGCCGCAATACTTCAGCGATTGCGGGATTGTCATTTATCGCATAGCACTCGTCAACCGGAGGTCGCATTCTAAGGCCGCTTATCCCGAGTGGATATTGCCGATTTTGCATGCTGCTAATCCGGAACCAGCCGACTTGCTCGCGCATCGGAAGTGATCTCGAACTGGACCGGCCTGCCGTTCTTCTGCTGGACCACCATAGAGCGGGTCCCTATTTCCGGACCCGCCACAAGCAAACCAATTTTGATCTTCACCAGGTCACATTCTCGCAACTTGCTGTCTATCGCGAGGTCAAAAAGCGCCCGATCCCGCGTATGTCCTTCGCGATCGAGGAAGAAACGGATCGCCCAAATCTGCCGGGGCTTCAGGGCTCGCTTAGCTCCAACCCGCCGACCCGCGTTCCATGCCGGCCGACCTCTGGCTGCCAGAACATATCGTGAAAAACCACCGTCATTCTCCTCGGCCAACCTTGGCCAAGGAAGAAACGATCAGGGCTTCTTGCTGACGCGGGCCGGGAGGACCATCCGCTTTCGTATGCGGTGGCGTGAATAGCTGCAATTTGAACGCCTACCAGTTCACTTTCCAGTTCCTGACACTAAGCGCTCAACAGCGTCAAAGCCACCATTGCCGATACCGGCTCAGGGGGTCGGCCGCATAACGCCGCAGAGTGCTGCCGCATCTCGCCGATGGTGCCGGAACTTCCAATTCGACCTAAGATTTCTAATTATGCTTTCAGTGCCCGATCGCACGACGTTGGGGAGGATTTGATATCGATGTTGGGCGAGACATGCAGAGAGAACGACATGCTGATAGCAGAGCGCGTTTCCGCCGACGGGTCGCCGATAAGCATCCCGACTGATGTGATGCCCTTCATGCTTTCATTTACAACGAGAGCGTAGCCGCGCTGCCGCACGTCCGGAAGCTGGCGGCAATCCACCTAGGCGTTCCATAAGCCACTGCCAAAGCCTATTCCGATGCACAAAAAGCCTTGCAGAAAAACCAGGATTACAGGTTGTGTGACGAAGAGATCGACCAAGTTCGTACAAAGTCACTTAGAAGATTGTAGCCACTAATCCCTTTGCGGATTCCACAGAAGCCATCGACGGTAGATAATAGTACAACTGTTTCAGCAACCGCTCCAGGTAACCGCCATTCCGCCGATAAAGAAAGCCCTAGGCCTCACGCCCACCGAGCAGCATCTAGCCAAGCTGGCCGATGATACGTTTCTCGACCTCTGGTCCTGGCCCAACGTGTTCAAGAAGGCAGGCAAGGAGCTATGTGACCTTCTTGTGGTCTGCGGTGACGATGTGGTGATGTTTAGCGACAAGCATGTCGCGTGGCCGGATGCCCCTTTTGAACTCGCATGGAAACGCTGGTACAGCCGGGCGATCGGGGAATCCGCCGAGCAAATCCGCAAGGCGGATCTCTGGCTGAAAAAGAATCCGCAAGCGATATTCGCGGATGGCAAATGCGAACAACCCATCCCGCTGAAGTTGCCGCCTATCGGGCAAAGGCGCGTCCATGGCATCTGCGTCGCCTCCGGCGGAGAGCAGGCCGCTTCATCCTACTTCGATGACCCGGACGGGACTTTCATGATCATGCCGCACCTTCGCGGGAAGGACCATGTTAACTTCACCCTGCCGCATCATCGGCCTTTCTGCATTGGCGACGTCGATCCCGATGGTCCCTTCGTCCATGTGTTCAACATGGCAACCCTTGATGTCGTCATGTCGGAATTCGACACGATTACCGACTTCACAAAATACCTCAACGCGCGTGCAGGTCTCATTCGATCGGGAAAGTTGTCGCTTTCACCGAGCGAAGCAGAGCTGGTGGCCAACTATCTGTTGATGATGGAGCCGAACGGGGAGCATCGGTTCCCTATGATTTCGGATGTGAAGGGTACCAACGCAGATGCTGACACGGCAATTGCATTTGTGCAGGGCGAATACGCCTATCTGGTCCGCTCCCCGGAATATCAACGGCGATGGACGGCGAACCGTATCTCGTATGAGTGGGACCGGCTGATAGGCCTTTTCACCCACGGGGTCCTGAACGACACCCAATTCCGAATCTTAGATACCGATCCCACCGTCGAACTCGCGGAACGAGCGCTGCGCATTATGGCGAGAGAAGACCGTGTGCAGCGCCGCGTGCTCGCTGAGGCGATCATCGGTGCGCGGGAAGCACTCGAAGCGCAGAAGATGGGACGGCTTGCCCGCATCGCCATGACACGTGATCGGTCCACGGGTGAAAAAGTCGCCTATGTCTTTCTTGTTCTCGCCGGCGCCGACACAATGGCGCAGGAAGATTATCGCCGTGTCAGAGCAACTATGCTGCAGACATACTGCCTCGCTGCTTTGCACGACGACCGTGATCTGAAACTCTGCGTTGGAATCGCTGTGATGGCGATCTCCGATACGGGCGACTCGGAGGATCTCGTTGCCTATCCGCAGCAAGAGTGGACACCGGAATTGATCGAAGACTTGGGCGTGGACCGCGAGAATTTCGAAGTCCTGCAAAAGCCCCTTGAATTGAAGACAACGCCCATCCACGCAAGCAGCTTCCCTCCCGATCCCGCGTTTGAAGGCATGAGCCGGCAGCAGCGTCGCGCGCTGGAACGTCAACGAGCGAAGCAGCAACGATCGGCGTGGCGATCGCGATGAGGTGCGCGCCGAACCGAAGCGATTGCGATTTCGGAGCCGCAACGGGCTGGCAGAATCCGGGTGAGCGAGCCGAATTTAGTTGCCATGAAGGCCACGATCGCTTGCTGTTCGCCACGTCACCGCTTTCGCGCGGTCGACGTAGAGGCAGTCCGCATTTTGTGCTTTGGTATGATGAATTAAGCTGTTGGTGGTCACTCAGACGCTGGCAATGGTGAAGGACGCTCGATCGCGGACGTCCCGCAGATTGCAGGCCTGTTTCAGTCTTAGCCGGACGAAAGCTCGAACGCGACCTCCTCGAAGTACCTTGGGAACGGCTTAATAGTGGCCAGTACCAATTCTCGCTCAGCCCGACATGCCGTGACCACGTCGCGATAGCCGTCGACGGCCGGGAACGCGGCGCCGAGGGCCTGGGCCACCACCCTGTCGGCGAACCCCGCCTCTTGGAACGCAATGCCGCGTCACTGGGCAGACCATACTTGATCTTTTTCTGGACGGTCACCAGCCGGGAATGCAGATCTTGGGATCTTTCCTCGACGAGGTCGGCCAATGCCGCGACGACCATCGACAGGTCGTACGCGAAGCCGCTTTCGCACAGGTGGACGACGTGTTCCGAAGTCGCGTTCGCGTTGCCGAACCTGACGCGGGCCGCCGTCAACGGCATCCGGATCTGGTCATAGGTCTTGCCGGCAATCCAGTCGGCAAAGCAACCCCACCGCAATTCCTCGGGGACTGCCGCCAAAACCGGTGCGTGGGCGTGCCGGCCCGCCTTTTCCAAAACCACGGTCAACAGCTCTTCCTCAGTATGGGTTACCGACAGCAGTTCCAGATGTTGGTCCATCCAGTCAGCCAACGCTTTTACGTCGGACGGCGGCAACGGCGACTTTCTCACCAGATTTATCAGGCTTAGGTCCGCACCCTGCTGGACAGCTTTGGCGGCCGCCTGGAACACCACAAGGACCTTAGCCTTCAGATCGTCTTCCGAGAGGTGATACGCCAAGGTGCTGCGCGCAAGTTCCTCGACACGTTCATCGGCGAGGTCGTTCTCGAAATTGACGTAGGAAGCCAGATACGATGCTATGCTCTGCACCGCGCGCGCCCTTTCGGTGAGAAACCGGCTGAATTCCTTCGCTTTCAGCCCTGGGCGCTCGCTCACTGCGACCGCTGTGTATGCAGCTATGATCTCCTTGGTAGCGAACGTGAGATCAAGCCATTCGGCCGGCAGATCCAACGTGATCGTTGGCACGCCCCTACCTTTCTGCTCGAAGCTGTCGAAAAGCTTGAGGATGGCGCTAGCCGACGGTTCCGAATTATCTGCGTTGAGCAATCTTCTTGTCTTCGACCAGCGCCATTGGCCGTCCCTTTCTTTTTCGTCGTAGAGCGACGGGGCGGAGAATATCACGTTACCTTCGGTATACATGCCTGCTCGGCCCGCGCGCCCCATCAAGTTGTGAAAATCGCGCACCGCGATCTCTTCCTTGCCCTGCTGGGTGGATGTCACCACGAGATAGCGTATCGGAAAATTCACGCCCTGCGCCAGGGTAGACGTGCAGACCACCATTCGCGCAAGGCCTGCCTTCATGGCGTGCTCGATGGACAGCCGCAGGCCTGGCGGCGTGTTGGCGTGGTGCGACAGGATCCCGAGCCTCGCGGCCTTCGATACGCGCCCAAGCCCGAGATGGGTTTGACAAAGATCGGCTATTTTCCGGATCTCGTCTCCGTGAGAGTTGGCCAAGGGCCAATCGAGCGTTGAACCGCGCTCAGCCACATCCACTGCGCGGTCGCAAATCGTGCCCACGCTCTCCTTCTTTCCGCAGAAGATGGCTACGCTACCGTTCGCCGCAAGGTGTTGGCCAAGATAAAGGCCGATGTCAGTGTTGCTTCTGGCGGTACCCCGCTCCGGAAAGCGCCTTTCTGTTCGTTCGCCTTTCTTTGCGGCCAGAACCTTTGACTCCACGATGCGAGGCACGAAAAATTCGTCCGCATTGGGATCGGACGGGCTGACGTAGCGCAACCAGGCCCGCTCGAACTGCCAACTCGCGAAGGCGATGTTCCTCACTGTCGGCAGCAGTCCGGATCCCGACACCACCGCGGTCTCGTCGCCGATCAGCCAACCGGCGATGTCGGCTGCGTTCCCGATGACCGCTGAGATCAACACGACCTGTGCGTTCTTAGGCAACGAGATACGCATGGAGGCAAGCAACAGCTCGTACGTAGGGCCGCGGGTCAATCCATCGAACTGATGTCCTTCGTCGTAGATAACCAGTCCGACCTCTTCGGCGAATTCCGGCTTGCGCCGAAGCATGTAGAGGAGCTTTTCGGGAGTCACGACGAACACCGAATTCTGCTTTCGCGCCTCCTCGAGATCGATGTCGAAGAGGTAGGAGTCCGAGATCTCGTTGATCAGGACCTCTTCGCCAGCGAATGAGCGCACCAAATCTGAGCGGATGTCGTGGCATAGAGACCTGAAGGGACCAACTATGACGACCAGCGACGAGCGCCGCGCCAGGAAGTGCGCGCGGATCATGAACTCCGTAGCGCGGGTCTTGCCCGCAGACGTCGGCATCTGAATTACCGCAGAACGTCCACTTAAAATCCCCTGTTCGCAAAGCAGCTTCTGGGCCGGCCAAAGCTCTGCGGGGAAAGTCTCTTTACGCAGGGCTGGCCCCCAATCGGCCAAGTTGAGTCCCGAACTCAGCGGCAGAAGCGTACGGGCCGCTCCGTCCAGTTTTCGAGAGATAAGCGCGATCACGAGGTCGGCGTAGAACAGCTCGCGGGCCGACCCCGCCGAATAGGCTTCAGCCTTCAACTTCTCGCAGAGAACGCGGATTTCTTCGGCTCCGCCCTGCATGACGTAAAACGCCCGCATTGCGGCCAATATCCCGTCAACGAAATGACGGTGCGCGAAGACCTCCTCCACCGGATCGAAAAGCCCTTTCAGGATCCGGTAGGCCAGAAAGGCAAGGCCGTGCCCGAATTCCAAGGCTGGAGGCTCGGCCTTCTTTAAGACAACCGCTGCGCTGCCGATACTGTCGGACAAATAGTAGGATGCGGCGCATAGGAGGGAGAACTCGTTCGTCAGATTTTCGTCAAGCCTGGACTCCAGGAAGGCGTCGAAATACCGGGCGGAGAAGTGAACCATATCACGGATCGATCCGTCTCGCTCATCCCAAGACCTCGGCCGGTCGCTCTCTGCCTCCATAGCGATGAACCGGTCCGCAAGGGCCGCCGCGGAGTCGCCCAGTATCCCGACCGCCAGGACCACCAGCGAGTCCGGCGCGCGCGTGAACTCGTTGTAGTCCTCCTCCTCCGCCCTGAATTCGAGCATCTTCGCTCGGGACCGGACGGAAGCCAGCAATTGGATGGAGTTGCGCTCAGGCTTCATTGGCGGCCCGGTCGTAAAGGGTACGCACGAGGTCCATCATCGAAGTGCCGCGAATGATCAGAAGCCGCAAGTTCTTTATGTTGGGATGGTGCTTGGCGAGCGTTGTCGTGAAATCGACGCTGTCGAATACCTTTTGGTCGAGCACTGCGCCCGCGGCGTTGACGCGCCTAAAAGGTCGATCGTTGTGATTCTGGAAGCGCTGCACACGTTTCGCCGCCGCGCGGTCGTTGCGAAGCAGACGTTGCTTTATGGCGTTCAGGGACATGGCTTCGCGGGTCATGTCCTTGATGGAATCCTCCACTGCGTTCTGCAAGCGGTTTTTGTACTTGATCCTCAGGCCGGCCTTCGACTCTATCAGCAGAAGCTCATCCCTTGGATGAGCAGGGGAGTCGCCATGAAACTTGAATGCAACCACGTCGCAGCCGTTCGACGGAACGTTCCGGTTGTCGCGGTTCTCGTATCTGCCCTCCCGAGGGCACCAGTAGCCCAAGATATACTCAGCGAAGTCGGCGAGCAGGATTTCGCCGAAGTCGCCCGAACGGGTGCCGGGTCCGGGAGCCTGGATGGGGTCCGGAAACTTTACCGTTGCCAAATAGGTGGCCGGCGTGTGCACTGTGCCCTCGATCGAGTCCGCCAGATCTTCGTCTTTGCAATAGTGCTGCCTGAAATGCCTCGCCCATGAGGACAGCACCGCGTCGTCTGGCTCGTGTCCGAGTTCCCAGACCTCGACCTCGATGCCTTCGGTCGTGGCGATATTGGTCGCCGTCTTCTTTAGCCAGCCGATATGCGCAGGTGCCGCCATGATTCCCCCCGATCATCACAGTCTCTAGCATTCCCCGCCCGACGACCGGAACCGCCTAAGATGGATATGTCGAAGGTATGGCATACGGACCAAGGCGCTCGGCCAAGACCAAGTTCAGGGGCAGGAAAGTTCCAAGATGCATCTGAAAGGAGCAGGTCAAGAGGTTCTGCGGGCTCTTTGCCTTTGAAGGTGTCCGCTCCTGGCACTCTGCCGCTTATGCTGAATGACCACAATGGGGCCAGAGCCGGCATTGGTTCGGGGCAGATCAGCTCGTCTATTTTGCCCTGTGTTTCGGCTTGCCGCCGGCAAGTTGCTTCAATGCATTTGCCCGCCTAGAAAGGTGCCCCCTCGGACTCACTGGTCGCTGTCATTTATTCGGACCCTGAAATTGGCTGCCGCCGCGATTTCTCTGACTTGTCGACGACAGGGAGCCCTTCCTTTCTGGCCTTGGCAAACGCTCGATCGCTCTCCAGGAACTCCGCCAGCATGAACGGGATCAGTTCCGCTACCGATTCGGACTCGCCATAGGTCTGACGATAAAGCGCCGCATAGTCCTTCAGTGCTTGGTTCAGGTCTGCACTTACGCTTATGGTGATCTTCGAAGGTGTCCGATCCGGAAGTTTGCCGAGTTTCAGATTGGTCATGATGACTCCAGTCAATTCGGGTACGGCCGCAGCACAAGATCCTTGTGCACGATGACGCGCAGTGGCCAACCGGGCCGGATAGTGATGGTGGGTTGGATATTGAGGTTCTTCTCGGTGATGCGCTGGCCAGCTCGACTGACGTTCTGCTGAGCGGATTCGCGGATTGCTTTGACTAGGTCGCTTTCGTCTTCCCCGAGGCTCAGCTCGGTGCCGACCCCTACCAACGTGGCCAGCGCAACGCCTTTGATCAGCTGCCAGGTGTGGAAATCCACCTTGTCCTCAAGCCCGGCATAGCCGGCGGTGTCCGTCGCCGGCAGGTTGTCGATTTCGATCGAAGAGCCGTCGGGCAGCAGTATCCGTTGCCAGACCAGCAGCGCGCGCCTTTGTCCAAAGGCAACAACGCTGTCATAGGTGCCAATCAGGCGAGAGCCTTGCGGAATGAGCAAGGTGCTGCCGGTGACTGTGTCGTGCACATTCTCGGTGACCTGTGCGACGACGAGGCCGGGCAAGTCGGAATTGATGCCAGTGATCAGGCTCGCTGCGATGACGCTGCCGGCCATCAGCTGATACGGCGAAGCCGGCGTCTGCAGTGCATGCAGATTGTAGATTCCACTTGTGTTCCGCTGGCTGACAAAATCGAGCTTGCGCTGTTGATTGTTTTGGTCGCCCTCGGCCGGTGCAACGGAAGCTAAATCGCGTGCGGCATCGGATTGTGGAGCCGTTGCCTCAAAGGGTGGACGCCCGCCCTGCCCGTTGCCGGCGATCTCCGCTTGCCGGGGTCGATTTTCGATCCGGAAGAAGACTTGCGATTCGCGTGCCTCGACCGCCTGCTGTGCAAGGCGCTGCTCCTCCGCCGAAACCTCCTGGCCCGGCGTGATGCCCAGCTGGCGTTGGTGCTCAAGGATGGGGCGGCCGAGGTCGCCGGGCAGCGGTGGTCCAAGCACCGGAGGCTTGGGCTTGATCCCGGAATAGTCCTTAGGCAGCCGTTCAATTGCCTCCGCGGTTGGCTTCCGCTCAGTGTTGTAAAGCTCTTCAGCCTGCTCTTTGATGCGCAGCGCCGGTCCGTGCAGCGCCATCATGGTGACGCCTAGAACGGTGCCGGAACAAACAGCTGCAATGGCGACAATAATGCCGCGCTTGAAGCGCACAGCGCGGCGAGGCGAGGCCCGCAGCTGCAGCTGTTCTGGATCGAGTTTCGGTGGAGCATCGGAGCGGGAAGTATCCGTCATGGGCCGTCCCTCACCTGCTGGAACGCGAAAAGAGCAATAGCCGCCGCGGCGCTTGCCTGCCGTCGGTCCTCGTGATGCGCACCACCTGCTGCTGCTTGGCGCCGAGGCGCAGTTCGGCCGCGGCGAAGAGGCGATCGACAATGTAATAGTTGCCCCGCATGCGGTAGTTGACGAGCTGGTTGTCCCCGTCAGCACCGACGATGAAGAGCGGCGGGGCCTCGCCCTGATCGATGCGGCGCGGAAACTCGATGTAGACCTTGCTGCCATCATCGAACGCGCGCGTCGGCCTCCAGGGCGGCATGTCCCCGGTAATCGAATAGCGGAAGCGAATATTTTCGAGAGCCACATTCGACGCCACTGGCATAGCAGCCTCGGCCTGCGCATTGCGCCGGCGTAGCGCGATGATCTGGTCCTCGCTGTAGGTCCAGGAGATTGCCGCCATGGCGGTCTTATCCGTGCTTTGAAGCTGCAGGTGATAGCTTCGCCGGTCCGTGGTGATCACCAGATTGGTGGCAAGTCCTGGCGCGAAGGGCTTCACCAGCACATGGGTGCGCTGGTCATCGCCGGAGCCACTGACGGTGTCGCCAATTACCCAGCGCACTGTATCGCCGGCCGACACGGATTGGAGTTTCTCCCCTGATTGCAGAGCGATATCGCTGACGCGCTCCGGTGCGGCATAGAGCTGGTAGAGCGCGCCTTCGGCAAAGGGGTAAACCTGCACCGCATTCACATAGCCATATTTGGTGGGTTGCTGCGTCGCCGCCTTGTTGGCATCGGCGACACGTTCTTCAGGCGAGCGCTTGTCTTCAGCAGCCCTGCCCGGCTCGGGCTGCAACTGGCCGGGCAGCGGCAGCGGTTTCGGCACTTCCACGACTTTGACGGGCTTCTCCGGCGCCTTCTCAATCGCCGCCGGCTTGAAGTCAGCATGGTCATAGGAAATCTGCGGCGGCGGCACCGGCTTCGAGGCACAGGCGGAGATGACCGCAGCCGCCGAGAGGATTAGTGCACTGCGGAGCGACGAGAGTCTATTTATCATTGGCGGGCTCCTTTGGGGGAACGGAAGTCTGCGCGGCACTGTCGAGCTCGCGCGACCAGTCGATGGCATTGATGAAGACGCCGAGCGGGTTTTTGCGCAGCTGATCGGTGTTGTTCGGCGGCCGGATCACAATGGTGAGGATCCCGGTCCAACGCGTTGTGCTGGCGAGGCTGCCGCGCTCAAAGACCTGCTCGGTCCATTTGACTTGAAAGGAGCTGTCGGACGCTCGAACCACGCTCGTCACCTGCACCGAGACGCTGCGCGTGCCGATCTTGCCGAACGGGTCGTTGGCCTTAGCGTACTCGTTGAGAAAGAGGGCTCCACGGTCGGTGGCGAAGTCGTAGGCCGAGAGCCAATTCTGCCGCACCAGCACCGCATCGGTGGAAACAGAGCGGACATTCTGGATGAAGCGGCCGAGATGCCAGGCGATCTGGGCATCGGTGGGCTCGTAGTCCCGGATTGCTGGGGCGACGGCGCGCGCCTCGCCGAAACGATCTACCTCGACGACATAGGGCACGACGCGGCCCTGCATCGACTGCCACAAGAGTCCACCAGAGAGCCCGGTGGCCAGAGCCAGGCAGCCAAAGGCCATCAGGCGCCAGTTCCTTGCCTGCACGCGCGCTGTGCCGATGCGCTCGTCCCAAAGTTGGGCGGCCTTCTGGTATGGCGTGACGGGCTGCGGCGTCTTCCCGTAGCGTTGAACAGGTCGCTTGAAGAGCATCTAGTCTTCCTTGTCATTGAGAGAGGGGTTGGCGCCGCTTCCACCCCGATCGCCATCACGGACGGCCTGCGTGGCGGCGTGGCGATGGGCGCGCGCGGTCTGTTCGGAACGCAAGCGCCTCGCCCACGCCGGCGCGGCATTGGCACCTGACGCGGCAGGGTTTCCGGTCATTGATGCGGTCGGCGTGCCGCCCGTCGCGGTCCAGGCGGCATCGCGGCCGGCATCGGCGCTGCGCCGGAATGGTTCTGTTGCAGATCGCATTCCCCGCATCGCGGCGCCGCCAGCTGCGCCGGCAACGCCCTGCAGTCCCGCAGCTACGCCGGAGAGGCCGGACTCGGGCGATGTTGCACGCCCCATCTGCCAAGCTGTGGAAGCAGCCGATCCCATGGCCGTGCCGGCTCGAACGGCGGCGAGACCGCCGCCGGTTGCCATGCGCGCGCCGGCAAGCGCCGCACCTCCGGCAACGAGCGTTGATCCGGCGGCCGCCGCGGTGGTTCCGAGTGCGGCTCCCGCGCCAAGCTGCGGCGCGCCCGAGACAAGACCCGAGGCAATTCCCGGCCCGAAAATGCCGAGCCCAAGCAGCGCCAACGCGCCCAGTACCTGTGACATGGCCGCGGCCAAGTCCGGCTCCTTGCCTTGCAGCGCGGAAGCGAACTCGCCGAAGAGCGTGGAGCCGATGCCGACGATGACAGCAAGCACCATCACCTTAATGCCCGACGAGATCACATTGCCGAGCACGCGCTCGGCCAGAAACGCCGAGCGGTTCCAGAGCGCGAAAGGCACTAGAACAAAACCGGCCAATGTGGTGAGTTTGAACTCCAGGATGGTGATGAAGAGCTGAATTGAAAGAATGAAGAAGGCGATGAGGACCAGGAACCAGGCGAGAAGCAGCACGAAGATGGTCAGCGCGTTGCCAAAGATCTCGGGGAAGCCGACTAGCTGGCTCGCTTGATTGAGCAGCGGCCAGGCGCCCTCGAAGCCGGCCGCGGCAATGCGGCCTGGCCGCAGGAGACTGTCGGCGGACAGATTGCCGGCCGATGCGTTGATGCCGAGCCCGGCAAAGGAATGGTAGATGATGTCGGCGAGGTTCTTAAAATTGTTCAGGATGAAGGCGAAGGCGCCGACATAGAGCACTTTTCGGACAAGCCGGCCAAGAACATTGGGCTCGCCGCCGAACGCCCAGACCAGGCCTGCCAGCGTGATGTCGATGCCGATCAGGATGGTGGTGAGAAAGGCGACGTCGCCCGAAAGCAGACCGAACCCGCTATCAATATAGCGGGTAAAAGTCTCCATGAAGCGATCGATGACGCCGAGGTCATTCATGTCGCCGCCTTCCTCGTTGTCTTGAAGAACTGCTGATCAGTTGCCGGGATAGGCCGTACCGGTGCCCAGGAAACGCTTCGTCGTCTCGCGGGCGGCTTCCTCGGACTGCGCCTTGCGGGCAGCATCTTCGGCTTCAGCCCGGAACTGGGTCGCGAGCAGCGTCTGGATCTGCATCTGCTGCTTGGTCGAAAGCGCGATCAGCTGATTGGTGGCCTGGCTTGCCTCAAGGGCACCTGCCGCGCCCTGACTGCGGTTGACGAGGTCGGTAAGCAGGTCGCCGTCGGCCCGCACGTTCTCCACGATCTGCGACTGCGCGCTCATGGTTTGGCGGAACGCCTGCATGGCGTTTTGCCAGCGCTCGCGCGCGGCGCTCGCCACATCGCTGACCTCGATTGTGGCGTCGTAGCTTTCCGGATATTGCACACGCCACTGGTTCTGAAGCTTGTCGAGATCGAAGCTCAGGCCGCTGGCCTGGGTCATCAGGCCGTCGATCCGTTGGAGCGAACCTGTGAGCTGGCCCACGGAAGAGAAATCCAGGCGCTGAAGGTTGCGCGCCATGTTCTGCAGCATGGTCGCCTGGTTCTGAAGCGACTGGATCTGGTTGTTTATCTGCTCCAGGGAACGTGCCGCTGTCAGCACGTTCTGCGCATAATTCGACGGATCGAACACGATTAGGGCGTGGGCCGGCTGGACGTAGTCGGCCATCGGTTTTGCGATTAGGGAAACGGTGATCAGGCTGGTGAGAAGGCGGCGCCGCATCATGACGATTGCTCCTTGTCTGGTTGAGGGAATTGCTGGAGAAGCTCGGCAGCCCAATCGAGGCCGCGCGCACCCAGGAACCGGGCGGCAAAGCTGTCCTGTCCGTGCTCCGACAGGACCCTGTCGATCAGGGTCTGCGTGGCCGGGTCGGAGGCTCCGCAAAGCGCAAGCGTGATCGGGCCGAGCCCGAGCTCGAAGAGCCGGTTGCCGCGACGCGACTGCAGATAGTATTGCCTCTTCGGCGTCGCCCGGGCGACCAGTTCTATCTGCCGCTCGTTCAGACCAAATCGCTCATAGGCCACCCGCGCCTGCGGTTCCACGGCACGGTCATTGGGAAGAAAAATGCGCTGGGGGCAGCTCTCGATAATCGCCGGCGCGATTGTTGAGCCAGCAATGTCAGCCAGCGACTGCGTGGCGAAGATGACCGACACGTTCTTCTTTCGCAGCACCTTCAGCCATTCACGGATGCGGGCGGCAAAGAGAGGGTTGTCGAGATAGACCCACGCCTCGTCGAGCATCAGCAGCGTCGGCCGTCCGTCGAACCGCTCCTCGAGACGATGGAAGAGATAGGTGAGCACCGGCAGCACAGCGCCTTGGCTGTGCATCAGCTCTTCGGTCTCGAAGCACTGCACATCCGACAAGGCCAGCCGATCGTCATCGGCGTCGAGCAGACGCCCGAACGGGCCATCGAGCGTGTACGGCATCAACGCGGATTTCAGCGCATTGGACTGAAGCAAGACCGACAACCCAGTGAGCGTGCGTTCCTGCGCCGGCGCGGTGGCAAGGCTGGTGAGGGCCGACCAAATCGCCTCCTTCACCTCCGGCGTGACGGTGACATTCTCATGGGCGATGAGGCCGGCGATCCATTCGGCTGCCCAGCTGCGGACAGCCTGGTCGTTGACATTGCGCAGCGGTTGGAAGGCAAGCGCACCGTCCGCACCAAGCGCATGGTGCTCTCCACCCGTGGCGAGTGTCGCCGCGCGGGCCGAGTTGCCCTTGTCGAAGACATAAACCTGTGCGCCGGCATAGCGGCGGAACTGCAGAGCGATGAGGGCAAGCAGAACCGACTTGCCGGCACCAGTTGGACCGACGATCAGCATGTGACCGACATCGTCGACATGGGTGGAAAGCCGAAACGGGGTCGCCCCGCTGGTCTCGGCAACAAGAAGCGACGGTGCCTCCATCCGGGTGACTTTCGCGAGATGCTCGTTTGTCGCCGGACCGGCCCAAACCGACGATAGCGGCATGAGATGGGCAAGGTTCAATGTATGAATGAGCGGCTGGCGAATGTTGGCATAGACATGGCCGGGCAACGAGCCGAGCCACGCCTCGACCGCATTGACGCTTTCACGGATTGTGGTGAAGCCGAGTCCGTTGACGATGCGCTCGACCGCGCGAAGTTTCTCCGCGGCGGCTTGGTGATCCTCGTCCCATACCGTCACGGTAGTGGTGAGATAGCCGAAGCCGACATGATCGCCGCCCAACGCCTGAAGTGCTTCGTCGGCGTCGAGCGCCTTGTTGTCGGCATCGCTGTCGACGAGCGGGACCGGTTCGTTGGTCACAACTTCGCGTAGGATCGCGACGATCGATTTGCGCTTGGCAAACCACTGCCGCCGCAACCGGGTCAGTGTCTTGGTGGCTTCCGTCTTGTCGAGCGGGATGAAGCGCGTCATCCAGCGATAGGCGAAATCTTGATGGTTAAGGGGATCCAAGATTCCGGGCCGGGTGAGGCTCGGGAAGCCGAGAATGGTAAGGGTACGCAGATGCTGCTCACCTAGCATCGGCTCCAAGCCGCCGGTGAGCGGTGCATCGACCAGCACGCCATCGAGATATATCGGCGTCTCCGGGACGGTGACAGGATGGCGGCGGGGCGAGATTGTGCCGTGTAGGTAAGTCAGCGTCTCGGCATCATCGAGAGCGCGCACTTCGGGCATAAAGCCCGACAGGAGATCCAGGACGCGGTCGGTCTCATCACGAAACCGCGCCAGTTCCTGGCGCCAGTCTCTTACGCCCTGGGAATGACGAAAGTCGACGAGTGCGCTTTCCGCCCGCGCTTGGGCGTCTGGCGGCGGCATAAATAGCAAGCTCAGGTAATCGCGGCTCTCGAAGTGCTCGACCTTGCCCTCGAAGGCCGCACGCCGTTCTTCATCGACCAGCCATGAAGCCGCGTCGGGAAAGCGCGAATTCGGATAGCCCAGCGCTTCGACGCGCTCGGCTCCGAAGAACAATGCCCAGCCGGAGCCAAGCCTTCTCAGCGCATTGTTTGCCCGCGCGCAGATGCCGACAAGTTCGGCTTCCGTCGCGCTTTCCAGATCGGGGCCGCGGAACCGGAAGGTCCGTTGAAAGCTGCCGTCCTTGTTGAGAACGATGCCCGGAGCGACCAGTGCGGCCCAAGGCAGATGATCGGCAAGCCGATCGCCCTTACCGCGATACTCCGAAAGGTTCAGCATGCAAGCCACCCCTTCAGGCGAAGATGACGGACAAGCACGCCGGCGAAGTCCGGATCGCGGCGAGCGGCAAAGACCGCGAGCGTGTGGCCGGCGATCCAGAGCACCAGCCCGGCAATCCACTGCTGCAGGCCAAGGCCTATTGCCGCGGCCACCGTGCCATTGAGGATCGCCACCGCTCGCGGTGCGCCGCCCAGCAGGATCGGCTCGGTCAATGCCCTGTGAACGGGAATCTCGAAGCCTGCGATATGCTGCTCTCCGGTGGCCATCAGACGAGTGCCCCGCCGCCGAAGGAGAAGAAGGAGAGAAAGAAGCTCGATGCCGCGAAGGCGATCGACAGGCCGAAGACGATCTGGATAAGCCGGCGGAAACCGCCTGCCGTGTCGCCGAAGGCGAGCGTCAGGCCGGTGGTGATGATGATGATCACCGCGACAATCTTGGCGACCGGTCCCTGCACCGATTCCAGGATCTGCTGCAGCGGCTGTTCCCATGGCATGCCGGAGCCCGCTGCGTAAGCTGGGGCCGTAATAAGAAACGCGAGCGCGGTGGACGAAAGAAAGCGAAGGTTCTTGCGCATGAGGTGACCTTTCAAAGCTGCTGGAGTTGCGAAAGCGTGAGCGGGGCGACGACGTAATCGCCGCTGCCGTCGAGACCGGTGACCTCGGCGATCGCGTCGATGCGGCGCGAGGATCCGCGCCCGGCGATGAACACGATCAGATCGATGGCATCGGCTATGAGGCGGCGGGGAACGGTGACGACGGCCTCCTGGGCGAGTTGCTCGATCCGGTAGAGGGCGGAGCGCGCCGAATTGGCGTGAACCGTGGCGATGCCGCCGGGATGCCCGGTGTTCCATGCCTTCAGCATGTCCAGGGCCTCCGCGCCCCTGACTTCGCCCACGATGATGCGGTCGGGTCTGAGCCGCAGCGTCGAGCGCACGAGATCGGCGAGCGTGACCGACCCCCGCCTCGTCCTCAAGGCGACGCAATCCTTCGCCGCGCATTGCAGTTCGCGCGTGTCCTCGATCAGGATCACCCGCTCGTCGCAATCGGCGACTTGTGCCAGCAGCGCATTGGCAAGTGTTGTCTTGCCCGATGACGTGCCGCCGGCGACCAGGATGTTGCGCCGCTCGCGCACCGCCTTCCTCAGGGCATCGGCCTGCACCTGCAGCATGATGCCATCGGCGACATAGTCGGCCAACGTGTAGAGTTTTGCCGCAGGCTTTCGGATGGCGAAGCATGGCGCCAGCACGACTGGCGGCAGCAGACCCTCAAAGCGCTCGCCCGACGGAAGTTCGGCACTGACAATCGGATTGTCCGCATGCGCCTCGTCGCGCACGTGTGACGCGACCAGGCGAATGATGCGTTCCGCCTCGGACGGGTGCATATGCACGCTGGTATCGCCCCGGCCTTCACCCAACCGGTCGAGCCACAGCGCACCGTCGGGATTGACCATCACCTCAATGACGGTCGGATCGGCAAGGGCTTCGGTGATCGCCGGGCCCATGGCGGTGCGCAGCATGGCGCGGCGGCGATGCTCGGCTTCTGGATGAGAACTCATCCTTCCCCTCCCCCACGATTGTCTTTGCCAAGAGACCGTTTCCCAGAAGCGAGCTGGTGGCCGACCTGTTCGACAAATTTGTCGAAACGCTCCTGGGCAATCGCCTGCGTCGCCCTGTCCGGAACCGGCGTGTGCGCATGAAGCGTGATCGAAAAGCGGATGAAGAGCGCCAAGCTCTCCAGGATCACCTCGACATCGCGCCTGACATGGCCGAGGTCGCGGGAAAGACGGTCGAGCCTCACACCGTAGCGCTGATCGAGCTCGTTCTCACCGCGCCGCTCGATGAAGGCCTCGACCGCCTTTGCCACGATCGCGGATTTGGTGGTCGAGGGATCACGACTGAGTTTATCCAGCCTCTTGCTCAACTCGAGTTCGAGCAGAAACTGGTGGCGAATGCGGTGGGGCTTCATGAAGCTCGTTCCAACTGACCGACGCTGATGCGCCAGCGGCAGGAACAAGCATCGGCCAGACACCCCAAATTGCTTATGGCCGTTATCTACGCTGAGATGCGCTCTGCCTTTGAGCGCCGTTCAGAAGCCGGGCACGATGTCCTTGTCGTCGCCCATTCCCTCGTTGAGGCCGTACGCACGTGCTGCGGTGGAAATCCGGTCCATCACGCGTTGGTCGGCAGCCGCCTCGCTATCATCGTCAGCAGGCTTGAGCAAATCCTCCTGATCAGGCTCTTGGGCAAGGAGGGGATGGTCTTCGGGCAGACCTGGATGACGCTGCTGCTGGAGACCGCCGTCCTCTTCGATTGCTGCGCCGGTGCTGTCGCCCTCGGCTGCAAGACGGCGGTCAACGCCGCGCACCTGTCCGACCCAATCGTCCGGGCGTGACGCAGGGGAGTCCGCGTAGGGACCCTCGCGTAGCGCCAGCGAAGGCAGCACCCGTTCGGTGAAATTCTGATCCTGGTAATAGCGCAGTTTCTTCGCGCGGATCGGCGGCAACCCCGAAACCAGTATCAATTCGTCTTCCTGCGGCAGCTGCATCACCTCGCCCGGCGTCAGCAACGGCCGTGCGGTTTCCTGGCGGCTCACCATGACGTGCGAAAGCCAGGGCGCCAGCCGATGGCCGGCATAGTTGCGCATGGATCTGAGCTCCGTCGCCGTACCGAGCGCGTCCGAGATACGCTTGGCCGTGCGCTCGTCATTGGAGGAAAAGGCAATCCGCACATGGCAATTGTCGAGAATGGCGTTGTTCTCGCCATAGGCCTTGGAGATTTGGTTCAACGATTGCGCGATCAGATAAGCGCGGATGCCGTAGCCTGCCATGAAGGCGAGCGCAGTCTCGAAGAAGTCGAGCCGACCGAGCGCCGGGAATTCATCCAGCATCATCAGGAGCTGATGCTTGCGGCTCTTCTTTGCATCGCCCTCCAGCCGCTCGGTCAGCCGCCGGCCGATTTGATTGAGCACCAATCGCACCAGTGGCTTGGTGCGCGAGATATCCGACGGCGGCACGACCAGATAGAGCGACATCGGTCGCTCGGCATCCACAAGGTCGGCAATGCGCCAGTCGCAGGCCGATGTTGCCGCGGCTACGGTTGGATCACGATAGAGCCCGAGAAACGACATGGCGGTCGAGAGAACGCCTGAACGCTCGTTCTCTGACTTGTTCAGCACCTCACGGGCCGCCGACGCCACAACGGGATGGGCCTCAGGCTTGTCCGCCGCGCCGAGGTGGTTGGTCATCATCATCTGCTGCAGTGTCGCGGCAAATGAGCGTTGCGGGTTCGACAGGAAGGTGGCGACGCGGGCAAGCGTCTTTTCCTCTTCGGCGTAGAGCACGTGCAAGATGGCGCCAACTAGGAGTGAATGACTGGTCTTCTCCCAATGGTTCCGCCGCTCCAGCGCGCCTTCCGGATCGACGAGAATGTCTGCGATGTTCTGAACGTCGCGGACCTCATCTGGACCTTTGCGCACTTCCAGCAGCGGGTTGTACCGCGCCGATCTCGGATCGGTGGGATTGAACAAAAGGGAGTACGAGAACTTCGACCGCCAGCCGGAGGTCAGCTGCCAGTTCTCGCCTTTGATGTCGTGAATGACGGTCGAGCCGGTCCAGGAAAGAAGCGTCGGAACGACCAGTCCGACGCCCTTGCCCGAACGTGTCGGCGCAAAGGCCATGACGTGTTCCGGTCCGTCATGGCGCAGATAGCGATCCTTTAGTTCGCCAAGGAAAACGCCGGCCGGCTGAAACAGCCCTGCCTTCTCGATCTCCCGAGTCGCGGCCCACCGTGAGGAACCATAGGTGGTGACCAATCCGCGCTGCCGCGCGCGCCAGAGGGAGCCAGCTATCGCGGCGGCACAGCCTAGGAACCCACTGGCTCCAGCAAGCATGCCGGCCTTGTCGAAAACCTCAGGCGCATAGGCGTCGAATTGAAACCACCATTCGAACAGTTTCCACGGCTTGTAGACCGGCCAGGCCGCCGCGACAAACCATGGCGCGCCGAGTGGCGGCTGATAGGAGAGCATGTGGGCGCACCATTGGGTTGCAGTCCACACGCCAAGAATGACAATTGCGAATACGACAGCGATCTGCCCAATCAGCAACTTCGTGGGTGTCAATGGCTTGCTCCGCTCTTCTGGGCAGACGGACCAAACATCGCGCCGAGCGATGAGAATTCGAACGGCCTCTACGTGCGACTAGGTGCGATGACAAGGTTGATAGGTATTGTTCAGCTGCGAACAGCGAAAATCCGCCGCAGCAACCTATCGGCGTGCCAGGTACGCGGTTTGGTTGCAGAAATGTTGGCATCTGCGCGGGGCACATCTGTGTGGTGAGGAAGGCGCATCCGGGCCACGATGATGCCAAGCGTCAGGGGACTGGCACCCGGTGCTTGATGCCGTCCGGCGTCGGGGACTGGCCATCTGGCAGGCCTTGCCGCTAGCCGAGCAGCGCCGCGTGGTGCGTCATCTTCGTGCGCTGTGGGATGTGCATCGCTTCCGCATCGCGCCACAGATCGCGGCCGTGCTCGATCGCCGCGTTGCCGAGGGCAGGCTTGCCTATCGCGCCGCATCGATTGTCGGCGCCGAACAGGCAGACGGATGCATTCGCGTGCGGCAGCGGCTGCGTGGCCAACGCAGCCTCGTTGTCGATGCTTTCGACAGTGTGATCGTGACGACCGGACCGGCGCACGCCGATGTCTTGCGGACCAACACAGCGATTGCGGCGCTCGAGCGGATGAGATTGGTCCGGCTCGACCCGATTGGTCTTGGTTTGGAGACCGACAGTCAAGGCCGTGCGGTCGGCACATCCGGGCGCCCGACCGACAGCATTTTCGTTAGCGGGCCACTGGCGCGCGGCAGCGTTGGCGAATTGATGGGAATTCCCGAAGTCACCGCGCATGCCGAGCGCATCGCCGCTGAAATCGACGAATGGCTTGGATATCAAACGGCGTTGCGCCACAAGGTGTCATGAAGCTGCAAACACGATAAGGCTATCCAGATGACACTGACCGAACGCGTTCCCCCAGTGGAAACCCGGATTCCCCTGAAATTTGCGATGCGACACTTGGCCGGAGCTGTCTCCGTGGTGACCGCAGGTGTTGGCGACGAACGGACGGGCGCAACCGTTACCACCGCCCATTCCCTATCGGTCGAACCAGAGGTGATGGTTGTGAGCATCAACCTGAACTCGTCTACCTGGGCAGCCATCAGCCGGCATGGGCATTTCTGCGTGAATGTGCTGCGTGCCGACCAGATGGCGATTGCCGACCGTTTCGCCGGACGCGGTGACCTGAGGGGGGCGGCGCGTTACGAGGGAGCCCGCTGGTCTAGCCTTACAAGCGGCGCATTGGCACTCGACAGCGCGCTCGCCGCGGTCGACTGTACGGTCGAGGACACGATTATTCGCCACAGCCACGCGCTGATCCTCGGCAGCGTCCGGCAGGTGGTGAGCGGAGAGCCGGGCCCGGCGCTGATCTATCATCACGGCGCATACGGATCATCGTGAGCTTGTTGGGTTCGGCTCCTTTCCAAACAGCTTGATTAAGCTAAACCGCGCGAAGCGATGTAAAGCGCCATCAGCCTGGCACTGGGCCACGGCGCCCCATCGCGCGAAGGGCAAGGTCGAAACCTTCGTCCACCGAGTTCACGATCCGGCCACTCAGTTCGTATCCAGGCAGACATCGGGATGGCGGGACAGGAGGCAGGGCAATGCCGTCGTGCATGACCTCGAGGCGACCATCGGGGTAGTCGCAGACGACGACCTTTTTGCGGGCAAGTCGCCTCGCGGTATCGGTCGGATCGAGAATGAACAGCACCTTGTCGTAGCGCAGTGTCAGGGCCTGAGACAGCGTGCGGACCTCCTTGCGGCACATGGCGCCGACCAGATTCTCGTGATCGGGGCGGCCCATGTCCTTCGGGTTGCGTGGTTCTTTGCGAAAACGTGCGTTAAAGTCCGCCATTGAATGCCGGCGCAAAGGCGTTGGCCGCCTCGATGGTGTTGATGCCGCGAAGGCGCAGTTCCTTCATAAGCCGGTCCTGCAGCGTCTGATGGGCGCTTAACACGACCTTTTGCCTGTGGGGAGTTGGCGCAGATGATGTGGATGTTGAGCTCGTAGAGAGCCCGGCCGAACTGCGTCAGGCCACTGCTTCTATCCTTCTCCGAACATGTGTCGTCCGGAAGACGCCATGCTTGTCCCTGTAGAAAGAAAGCGGCTTGCCCCAGCGCCTTGCGGCATGAAAATAGTCGAACGTGTTCTCCGACCCCGCAAAGCGCAGATGCAGCAGCTTGCCGGTCGCGTCGTCTATGAAGACGAGCATGCCGCATTTGGGGCCACGATTCTCGAACCACCAGTGATGCGAGCCGTCGATCTGCACCATCTCGCCGAGACAGTCGTGCCGTCCGCGCGGCTGGTGCACGCGGCGCTTGCGTTCACGGCCCGATGTCCAGATCCCGGCCTCCGTCATCCATTTGCGCAGCGTCTCTGCTGACGGCGATTTGATGCCGCTCGATCACTCTTCGTGGGCAAGCGTCGGACCGAAGTCGACATAGTGTTCGCGGATCAGCTCCAAAGCGAAGTCGCGAATGCCATCGATGATGCGATTGTTGGAGCGTCGCCCCCGCGCCTTTTGTCGGAGAGCCGCCGCGCCGTCGCCCAGGAATGTCTTCATCAATCGTTGGACTTGCCGAGCAGTAATTCCCAACACGCTTGCGGCGGCAACGCTCGTCATCCGCCGCTCTATAACATCGACAAGACCTCAATGCGATTTCAGTCCCAAGATGCAATCTCCCCGCTCTCGAAGGCGAGAGAGTGGCAAGGCACAAGCAGGAGCGACATTCCTATTTTGCCAGATCAGGACATCTTAAAAAGTTGCAACGCATATTATGGAACTCGGTGGCGGTTTTCTAGCTGTTGCTTTTTCTCTCCTGCCGCAGCTTACGAAGTTGTGGAATCTCTCAGTAAACTGCGGGGGTTTGAACCATGGTGTCAGAGTCGGAAACGACAGCACATCGCGATGCCGTTGGGGGGGCGTCCACCGCATCGAGTAGGGCTGAGCATGAGGGGGAAGGCGGATAGCCGAAGCGTGACAGTGCTGATGACCCGAAAGCCCTCGCCAACAGGGCGGCCGTAGGAGCACCGGCATACCGTCAGGCGCGATGCGGACCGACAGCCCCCCGGCGAAGGGCGCTGATTGATCGATCGAATTTGAATTCGGGTCGTTTTATCAGCTGACATAATCCAAATCGAATTCCTCACGATGTTTCAGCACGCGCCTGGATTTTTCTGCATTTGGCTCCGGCGAAGACCCCGGTGGTGCGGTGTAAGCGCACCTCCGGCATCTTGGACTTGTTTTCATTAGCCATCCAGGACTGCTGCATTGCCGCAGCGATGGTTCCAACCTGCTAGGCGTCGCCAAACCGCGCATCGTTGGGTTGGATGCCGGATCCCCGTGGGCGACGTTGCCGGATCCAAACCAACCATGGCCGCGGACCAGAGTTGCCACGTCGGAATGGCCAAGCACCTTGCCGTCGCCGGACTTGATGGTTTCGCCGACATTGCCCGGCCCGGCGAACAGTCATTCATCAGCCCTTGTCGGTGGTGCCCAGTACGCTGGCTGAAACCGATCACGATCAGGAAAAGTCGATACTTGAACAACAGGATCGAGAGGACCATCGGCGCATTCAATCGCCGTGTGCGGCCGATGCTGGCCTTCAAGTCGCCGGCCACCGCCAGCATCATCCTGTCCGGGATCGAGATGCTTCACATGATGCGCAAGCGACAGGCAAGTACGCATTCAATCCAAATCCCTCCCTGGCCGAGCAGTTCGCCATGCTGGCGGCATGACAGCGGCCGGTCTCGACCACCTTCAGGACGCAGAAAAAACTTTGGGACCGAGCAGGGAGATTTTGCAGAGAGACAGGAAGCAGAGAGCGGTTGCTCATGGCATACTCATGCAATCGGTCAATCCCATTCCGGCGTCCACGGCACCTTGTTCTTGTCCACGCACCTGAAGTTCGTGCATGTGAGAGCGTCGATCCGCTTCATGTCGACGCTAGATAGAACGAAATCCATGACGTCGAAGTTCGACCGCATGTTTTCCGGCTTGGTTGACATTGTGTTGACGGCGACGCCTTTCTGCAGAATCCATCTCAACACCACCTGCGCAGCCGACTTTCCGTAGGCTATGCCGATCTGGCCAAATTGCGGATATTTGAAAACCTCCCCCCTCGCGACCGAAGAGAACGAAGCCAGCGGAACGCCCGTCTGAAAGGACATGTCGAGCAGAATTGACTGATCGAGAAGCGGGTGGAATTCAACCTGGTTGATCGCGATTTCGCCATTGGTGAATGATTGCGCGTCCCGCATCATTGAGGCCGTGAAATTAGAGACGCCGATCTCGGTCGCGAGTCCCTTACGCTTCGCGTCCCGAAGTAGGGCGAGAGACTTGCGATTGTCCCCGGACGGATCCGGCCAATGAAGGAGCAGAAGGGCGACCTTCGACACGCCAAGAGCGTTCAGACTCGCCTCCACCGATTTCAGGAACTGTTCCTCGGTGTAGTTCTCGGGATGCACTTTCGTGGTGATGAGAAGGTCGTCTGTCGAGACGTTAGCCTGGCGGATGGCCGCGCCCAAGTCGGCCTCGTTTCCGTACAGTTGAGCTGTGTCGAATGATCGATAGCCGACCTCGTACGCAGCGGCAAATGCCTTCTCCAAATCCTCGCCCTTGAGCGGATATGTTCCAAACGAACGTTCATGTCCCGGCCGAAAGCAGATCGACATTTTCCTTTCCTTTCCCAGGCGCCGTAGCGAACCGTGTGCACATTGAGCTGCTATAGATGGATGCTGTCCCAAACCACGGCGCGATCGATCGACTGGATCACCTTCCTCTCTGCCACGGCCATTCTCCGACTGACGTCCTTTCATAATGCAGTGGTCAACCTCCGTTGTGGATGGAGCCGACGTCAATCATGCGATCCAGCGAACGGATGAAGCTCCAAAGCTAGCCACATGCAATCCGTATCCGCGTAATACTGATGCCATGGATAGAGAAACCCGCCAATACTATCGCTTGTGCAATCGAAGAATGGCTGGGCGAAGCCCGGAGCCATCAGGATTTCTTCGGTCAGTGTTTCCCGCTGCTGCGTCTGAAACTTCTGCATCCGTCCCACTCCCATGATCTGCACATGGGTCTCGATGAATGGATGCAGATTGTGGATCAGGCAGTCCGTCGCTTCCGGAGCAAACCAAAGATTGGCTTTCGCGGCAAAAGTCATGCCGTCGGTCTCCGGGTTCCCGGCAAGCATTGCCGCTGCACCGCTCAGACGAATTTCAATAAGGTCGTCCTGCGATGAGCGGTAGAGCGGCAGTCCGAGAATTTCCGCGGTCGGGTCGGTGATCGTCTCCGCATATCGCGGCCACCCTAGAGTGCTCGCCCTGGCGCCTACTGTCTCGAGAACACGGATCACAATCATTGCCTGTGCGTTCTCGATGACCGCGTCGATGAGCGTGGTCGATGAAAATGGCTGGATTGTTTGCCGAGGCTTACCAGCGATCTCAACGACGGTATCACCGATGTTGAAGACGATATTGCGCCCGTGAAGTGCGAATGACGAAGCGCCCTCAATCAGTTCGGCGTCAACCACAGCGTTGGAGAAATTGAGATCTCGCCGGTTGTTACGCCTAGCCATGAGCTTCCTCTCTTGCCATCGTCGCCCGGTCCGGTCCGTCCGACAGGGACATGGTGGTGTTCGTGGGAGGGCGTGGATCGCAGCGAAATCCAAAGATCGGTGCGCGCCACGCCGCTGACATCTGGTGCCCATCAGCTGACCAGCCGCGCCTCGCGTGCCGTCTGTGCAGCGAAATATCTCGCGATTGCATCGATAACCCGAGTTGTCGCCTTTCCATCGCCGTAGGCGTCCACGGGCCGGGCCATTCGTGAATATTCGTCCGGATCGCGCAGCAGTCGGGTCGCTTCACTCACGATGCGGGCGGTGCTGCGGCCCACAAGGCGCGCTGTGCCAGCTTCGACAGCCTCCGGCCGCTCGGTGATGTCCCTTAAAACAAGCGTCGGTTTGCCGAGTGAAGGGCCTTCTTCCTCTGCGCCGCTGCTGTCCGAGATGATGATGTCCGAGCGCAGCATAAGGCTGCAGAAATTCCGGTACGGTAGCGGATCCACCACCGTAATATTCGCCTGGTTGCTCAGATAGGGCAACATGACTTCGCGCACTGCCAGGTTCTTGTGCAATGGGATGATGACACGCACGTTCTCCTGGGATGATAGCTGCACCAGAGCTCTTGCGATCTCGTGCATCGGTGCACCCCACGACTCGCGTCGATGTGCTGAGGCGACCACGATTCGCCGCGTATCGTTCTTGAGGTCGGCAAGTGCGGGCTCGGCGAAGGCGGGAGCATTTTCGGCCGCCCAATGAAGTGCATCGACGACCGTGTTGCCGGTGACCGTGATACGATCCTCACGGGCACCTTCGCGGATAAGGTTCTCGCTGCTCCGGATGGTCGGCGCCAGGTGGAGATCCGTTATCTGGGCAACGAGGCGCCGATTGGCCTCCTCTGGATATGGTGATGCAATGTTGCCGCTGCGTAAGCCCGCCTCGAGATGGATGATGGGGATACGGTGCTGGAAGGCAGCCAGGGCGCCTGCCAGGGTGCTCGCGGTATCGCCATGAACGATCACCGCGTCCATTCCCCATTGTTCCATTTGCACGGAGAGCATTTCCAGTATTCGATGTGTGACCTGCGACAAGGTCTGGCGAGGTTGCATGACGTTTAGTTCGATGTCCGGTCGAATACCGAATTCCGGTAAAGTGATATCAAGCATCTCGCGATGCTGCCCCGTGGAAACAACGAGTGGCTCGAACCTGCGGTCGAGCTTCATAGCGTTGATGACTGGGGCGCATTTAATCGCCTCAGGACGAGTACCGAAAATGAATGCCACTTTGGACATGATCGTCTCTCCAGAAGAATCTGAGGGGTCGCCGGCGACCGCGGTTGCCAAGGACTTGCATAGGGGGGCCATCCATCAGGGCCTAAGCGAACCACGTGTTGGCCAATCACAGCGGACAACGAGAATCCTCTAGCCGAGGTCGACTGGAATGCGAGCGTCGCTTTCTGGTGGACGGGGATGCGCCCTTCCCACAGAATGCCGTCTGACGCAGATCTCCTTCTTGTTTCATCCATCGCGGCTAACCGCGCCATCAATGCTGGTCGGCAGTTGCTGCCGCCACTCCTCAACGAAGAGACACAAAACTCGTGCCAATTTGGCTGATCGAGCTGAAGAAAAAACTTTGTGGTTGCTTTACAGCTATTTAGCCAAAGACAAAGGATCGGCTAAACAAGACTGTGTGTGACGGATCCGACAAAGAGACTGTGTGTCACGGACCCGACAAGGCCGACAGAAGGCGCGGATCTGGTGCAACGAAGAAAAAATTGGCCGCGTCGGTCCACGTTGGCGTTGGACCGCCCCTCAAAGCGTCGCTGACTCTTCACTCTTTCCCTGATCGCCCACCACAGTCCCGGCAGTGATTGGCGGAGAATGGCTGTGGGGTTCTGGATTGGCTTTTCGGTCGAAAAGCGAAGGGGATTTCGGGCTGACAGAATGGGAACTCTCGGAACGAGGTAACCCGATGATGGTCTATCGCAACAGAGGACTAACCATCTTTCCGTGCTGGTCGCCGGTGGCGACACCGATCACCGCGCCCTCGTCGTTGTAGAGCACTTCGGTTGCGGCAAAGCCGGGATAGATCTCGACGCCGAGCTCTTCCGCCTTGGTCGCCAGTCAGCGACAGACATTGCCGAGCGATACGATGTAGTTGCCATGATTGTTCATCAAGGGCGGCATGGCGAAGTTCGGCAGGCGGATCGAGCCGGCCGGGCCGAGCAGCAAGAAATGGTCGTCCGTCACCGTGGTCTTGAACGGATGGCTATCGTCCACGCACCAGTCAGGCAGCAGGCGGTCGATGCCGATGGGATCGACAACGGCGCCCGACAGGATATGGGCGCCGACTTCCGAGCCCTTTTCCAGCACGAGGAGGGTGAGATCAGGATTGACCTGCTTCAACCGGATCGCCGCCGACAGGCCCGCAGGCCCCGCGCCGACGATCACGACGTCGAATTCCATGCTCTCGCGTTCGGAGAGTTCGATCGTCATCGAAGCAGCTAAGTCCTCAAAGCGCCTTTTCGAGTTCCGGCAGGGCCTCGAAGAGATCCGCAACGAGACCGTAGTCGGCAACTTGGAAAATAGGCGCCTCCTCGTCCTTATTGATCGCGACGATGACCTTCGAATCCTTCATGCCGGCCAGATGCTGGATGGCCCCGGAGATGCCGCAGGCGATGTAAAGGTCCGGGGCGACCACCTTGCCGGTCTGGCCGACCTGCCAGTCGTTGGGTGCATAGCCAGCATCGACGGCCGCACGCGACGCACCGACGGCGGCGCCAAGCTTGTCCGCAACGGGAAGGATGACTTCTTTGAATTTCTCCGACGAGCCGAGCGCCCGACCGCCGGAGATGATGATCTTCGCCGAGGTCAGCTCCGGTCGGTCCGAGGTCGAAAGTGCGTTCGACACAAAGGTCGAAAGCTCTGAAGAAAAGGCTGCCGTCGAGATTTCCTCGACGACAGCAGATGGGCCTTGGGAGGCGTGGGAAAAGGACGCCGTGCGTACGGTGATCACCTTCTTGGCGTCAGTCGACTGCACCACCTGGATGGCATTGCCGGCATAGATCGGCCGTTTGAACGTGTCGGCAGAGACGACCTCGACGATTTCGGAGATCTGCGCGACATCGAGCAGCGCAGCAACGCGCGGCAGGATGTTTTTGCCGACCGAGGTCGCGGCCGAGACGACCGCATCGTAATTGCCGGCGATCGACACGATGAGCGCCGCCAGCGGTTCTGCGAGATTGTTGGCAAGACTGGCGTCGTCGGCAAGCAGCACCTTGGAAACGCCGGAGAGTTTTGCAGCCGCATCGGCCGCAGCCTTGACGCCGGAGCCGGCGACGAGCACATGCACGTCGGAACCGATCTTCGACGCGGCCGTCAGCGCCTTTGCGGTCTGGTCGGAAAGGGTTTCATTGTCGTGATCTGCCAGAAGAAGAATGGCCATGGTTTAGTCTCCCTTTTCCACCTTAGAGCACGCCGGCTTCGGTCTTGAGCTTTTTAACCAGTTCGGCGACCGACTTAACCTTGACGCCTGCCTTGCGGCCGAACGGTTCCTGGGTCTTCAGCACCTTGAGGCGCGGGGCGGTGTCGACGCCGAAGTCGACCGGCGTCTTCTTGTCGAGCGGCTTTTTTTTGGCCTTCATGATGTTCGGCAGCGACGCATAACGCGGCTCGTTGAGGCGAAGGTCGGTCGTAACGACGGCCGGAAGCTTCACGTCGATCGTCTGGAGACCACCGTCGACTTCGCGCGTCACCCTGGCTGTGCCCTCTGGCGCCTTGCCGTCGTCGATCTCGACCTTTGAAGCAAACGTCGCCTGCGCCCAACCAAGAAGGGCCGAGAGCATCTGGCCGGTCTGGCTGCTGTCGTCGTCGATCGCCTGCTTGCCGACGATGACGAGGCCGGGCTGTTCGGCCTCGGTGACACCCTTGAGGATCTTGGCGACGGCGAGCGGCTCGACGGCGTCGTCCGTCTCGACCAGCAAGGCGCGATCGGCGCCCATGGCGAGCGCGGTGCGCAGCGTCTCTTCGGCTTTCGCAGGACCGATCGACACCACAACCACTTCCTCAGCCTTGCCGGCTTCCCTGAGGCGTAGCGCTTCCTCAACCGAAATCTCGTCAAACGGGTTCATCGACATCTTGACATTCGTAAGCTCGACACCGGAGCCATCCGCCTTCACGCGGATCTTTACGTTGTAATCAACAACGCGCTTGACTGGGACCAAGATCTTCATGGCTCAACTCCAAAATTCGTCAGCAGAGGGCGTGGAAACGTTCGACCATGACGTCAAGCACCTCGCCGGGATCACGCTTCCACCAATTGTTAGCGGAGAAAATCTCGACCTCGCAGGGACCGGTGTAGCCGGTGCCTTCGACACTCGCGCGGATCGTCTTGAGATCGGCAACACCGTCGCCCATCATACCGCGGTCCAGCAGCACGTCGCGCGTGTCGGCAAGCCAATCGCAAAGGTGATAGCCGAAAATCCTGTCCTTGCCGGCGCGCTGCAACTGGGTGTCAAGATCGCAGTCCCACCAGACATGGTAGACGTCAACGGCAATGCCAAGGTTCGGCGCATCGACCGCCTCGCAGATATCGACAGCGTCACGCACGGTCGTCAGGCAGGAGCGGTTCCCGGCGTAGACGGGATTGAGAGGTTCCAGCGCCAGCTTGACATTGCGGTCCGCCGCATAGAGTGCGAGGTCGGCAACACGTTCAGCGACAATCTTCAAGCTCTCGGCAGTGCCCTTGGTGCCGGGATGTACGCCGCCAACCACAATCGTCAGCACAGTGGCACCCAGACCGGCAGCCATATCGATGGACGCCCTCGCCTCATCGAGAACCGCTGTCCTGTCGATCGCTTCGGTACCGACAAGGAACGGTGTGCGGCAAAGCCCGGCGACGGAAAGGCCTGCCGAGCGCACCCGCTCGCCAATCTCGTTCGCCCGCGCACCGACTTCGCGGCGCCAGAAGACGATCGAGCCGAAACGACGGGCAGCACACGCATCAATCACCCGCTCCGGTGACCAGCCTGCACCGTGGCCATCCAAGTTGTGTCCGAGGCTGGCGGTGTTGAGCGCGAGCGCCAAATGGTCCGTCGAGAAATCGCGCATCGCCTACGCCCCGTAAACAGCGAGCAACTTCTTCATGCGCTCGACGGCGCGGTTGGGATCGCGCAGCAGGCCGCACTGGTCCGCCTGACGGAACACCTCGACGAAATACGGCAGCGGCCGCATCGCCTGGGCGCCGTTCAGCATCACGAAGTGATCCTGGAAGCCGTTCAGCCAGGCGACGAAGACGACGCCGGTCTTGTAGTATTGGGTGGGCGCGCGGAAGATCAGGCGAGCGAGCGGCACGGTCGGGTCGAGCGTTGCACGGAAGCCCGCCTTGTCGCCGTCGCCCAGCCGCTCCACCGCATAGGCGGCGGCCGGCGCGAGCGGGTCGAAGATGCCGAGAAGGGCGTGCGAAAAGCCCTCGCTGTCACCTTCGATGAGTTCCGGATAGTTGAAGTCGTCGCCCGTATACATTTTCACGCCGGCGGGCAGACGACGGCGCATGACGGCCTCCTTTTCCTGGTCGAGAAGGGAGATCTTGATGCCGTCAACCTTGGCCGTGTTCGCTTCGATGACGGCGAGCGCCGTCTGCATGGCGGGGTCAAACGCCGCGTCGCCCCAATAGCCGGCAAGCTGCGGATCAAACATATCGCCGAGCCAATGCAGGATCACCGGCTGGTCGCAGGCGGCGAGCACATCGGAATAGATCTTGACGTAGTCTTCCGGCTTTTTTGCGACGCGCACCAGAGCACGGGAGGCCATGAGGATGAGGCGGCCGCCGAGCTTCTGAATGGCTTCCGCCTGTTCCAGATAGGCCCGGCGCACATCGTCCAGACTCGCCACTGCCGCGGGGTCGAGATGATCCGTGCCGCAGCCATTGGCGACCACCGCATCCGGGAGTTCCTCGCGGGTGCGGCGGATCAGCTCCAGTGCGCCCGGCCAGTCGAGACCCATGCCGCGCTGCGCCGTATCCATCGCCTCGGCAATGCCGAGGCCGAGGCCGGCGAGATAGCGGCGAAACTCCATCGTCTTGGCCCAGTCGACCGTGGCGCGACCCGACGGATCGTTCGCAGTGAAGGGATCGGCGACGACGTGGGCGGCCGAGTAGACTGTTCGCGCCGGGTTCCTGCCAAGCGTGGCGGCGGCGATTGGCTTTCCGGTCAGGGCATAGTGCGCAAGGCGGCCAGCGGTATCGGGAAGGGCGATTTTCATGAAAAACCTCAGAAGCGCGGGACGAGCATGCCGGCATCGGCTGGGATCGACAGTCCGGTTGTGTACGGAAGCCTGCCAGTCGCAAGCGAGGCAATCAGCGCACCGACCTCCTCCGGCTCGCCGACACGCGGGAAAAGCGTGAGGCCCTGCGCGGCCCGTTCGCGATAGGCCTCGATAACCGGCGCGGTCATCTCGGTGGCAATCAGGCCCGGCTGGACGTCATAGACGGCAATGTTCTCGCGCCCGAGACGGACGGCGAGAGTCTTGGAGACCATGGCGGCGGCGGCCTTCGAGGCGCAGTATTCCGAGCGCTGCTCCGCCACCGCGACCGCATTCGAAGACGTGACATTGACGATCGAATGGAAGAGTGGCGGCCGCGCGCGTGCAAGCAGACGACGCGCGAATGCCTGGCTCAGGAAGAACATAGCCTTCGTGTTGACGGCAAAACACCGGTCCCAGCTCTCCTCGGAGACCTCCATCATGTCTCCGCGCTTGAGCACGCCGACACCGGCATTGTTGACGAGCGTGGTAAGCGGCCCGAGCTTTTCCTCGACCGCATCGATCGCCGCACCGTGACCGCCGATCGCAGCGACATCGAACGCGGCGGCGACGACGGGGACGCCATGGGCGGCGACGCGATGGACCGCGGCGGCAAGTTCGGCGTCCTCAGCCGGCCCGTTGACGGCGACCGCAAATCCTTCCTTCGCCAGAGCTTCAGCAACGGCAAGGCCGATGCCGCGCGAGGAGCCGGTGACGAGCGCGACCGGCCGGGCGGACGCGGCGCTCATGCCCTAGCGCCTTTCTTCAGGAGTTCGCGCGCGATGATCATGCGCTGGATCTGGTTCGTGCCTTCATAGATCTGCGTGATCTTTGCATCGCGGTAGAGCCGCTCCACCTCGAAGCCGCGGATATAGCCGGAGCCGCCAAAGACCTGCACGGCATCGGCGGTACGCTGTACAGCCATGTCGCCGGCAAAGCACTTGGCGATGGAGCAGGCTTTGGTCGCATCCGCGCCGCTGTCGATTTTCGAAGCGGCAGAATGGACGAGCAGGCGTGCGGCCTCGATGTCCTTCGCCATGTCGGCCAGAAGCCATTGCACGCCCTGGAAGTCGGCGATCGCCTTGCCGAACTGTTTGCGCGTCCCGGCATAGTCGAGGGCGGCCTCCAGGCCGGCCTGTGCGATACCGACGGCGAGTGACGCAATGCCGACGCGCCCCTTGTCGAGGACCGACATCATCATGTGGAAACCGCGCCCCTCGGTGCCGAGCAGGGCATCTGCCCGAAGGCGCACATCGGTGAAGTTCAGCGCGCCGACCTGGCTGGCGCGCTGGCCCATCTTGTGCTCCTTCGGCCCCTTCTCGACGCCGGCCGCATGCAGGTCGACGATGAAGATCGACATGCCGCGATTGCCGGCTTGCTTGTCGGTTCGCGCCAGCACGAAACCGTAGTCGGCCACCGGCGCATTGTGGATCCAGATCTTGCCGCCGTTCAAACGCCAGCCGTCGCCGTCGCGCTCGGCCGTCGTGCGGATGCCCGAAACATCAGTGCCCGCCTCCGGCTCGGTGATGCAGTAGGCGACCTTCGAGCGCATGCCGAGTATTTCCGGCAGCAGGGCCTGCTGGCTTTCAGTGCCGTGGCGCACCAACAGGCTTGAAATCAGTTCGACCAGGCCGCACTGGTCGGCGACGGAAGCATATCCGCGGCTCAACTCCTCCATCACAAGGGCATAGGTCAGCGTGTCGAAGCCCGGCCCGCCGAGGGCTTCCGGCACGCCTATGCCGAATAGGCCGAGCTTTGCCATTTCGTCGTAAAGAGCCGCCGGGAAGCGTTCCTCGCGGTCCAATTCCTCGGCCACGGGCCGGATCATTTCGTCGGCAAAGGCGCGCGCCATCTCTCGCACCTGCTCCTGCGTTTCAGTGAGATACATGGCCCTCGACTCCCACTTAGTAACTATCCGGTTATATACATTCCCCAGTCTCAAGACGTCAAGTCGGAAAATCTGAGACCGGGAAGAAAGCTGCTTGCACAGGCGTTTGGTCCGTGCTTATTTATTCACCAAATGGTTACTTATGGAGGAGAGGCATGCACCCTGGCGAAAAGAGGAAATTCGGCCGAACAGAACTTGACGTCACGACGTTCGGCTTTGGGACCGCGCCCCTCGGCAACATTTTCCGCGAGATCGACGAAGCCACAGCCGGGGATATGTTCGAACGCGCATGGGCCGCCGGCGTACGGTTCTTCGACACCGCGCCGATGTATGGCCACGGGCTTGCCGAACTGCGCACGAGCCACGCCCTGCGCTGGAAGGAGCGAGACGATTTCGTCCTCTCCTCCAAGGTCGGGCGCCTGCTGCGACCGGCGCGGCGCGACACCATCGATTTTGCGCCGTGGACGAATGCTGCGCCCTTCACCATGCATTTCGACTACAGTTACGACGGCACGATGCGCGCCTTCGAGGACAGCCTGCAGCGGCTGGGGTTGGAGCGGATGGACATGTGTTTCATCCATGACATCGACGTTTTCACACGCGGGAGCGAGCAGCCGGAAGTGTTCGAGCAGGCGATGGACGGCGCCTGGCGCGCGCTGGAGCGGCTGCGCTCGGAAAAGGTCGTGAAGGCGATCGGCGTCGGCGTCAACGAATGGCAGGTCTGCCATGAGGCCCTCCGCCGTCACGATTTCGACTGCTTCCTGCTGGCCGGCCGCTACACCCTCCTCGAACAGGACGCGCTCGACGCGTTCCTTCCGCTGTGCGAGGCACGTGGCGCGGCGGTCGTCGTGGGCGGCGGCTTCAATTCGGGAATCCTTGCCACCGGCGCGAAGGAAGGGGCGAAGTACAATTACGCGCCGGCGCCGCGCGACATCCTGGAAAAGGTCGCGAAAATCGAGGTGGTCTGTGCGGCGCATGGCGTGCCGCTGGCCGCCGCCGCACTGCAATTCGTGCTCGCCCATCCTGCCGTACCCTCTTTCATGGCGGGCACGCGCACGGTCGAACAGCTTGACCAGAACCTTGCCTGGTTCTCCCATCCGATCCCGGCAGAGTTCTGGGCGGATCTCAAGAGGCAGGGCCTATTGCGCGAGGACGCACCCGTTCCGGGCTGAGCTCGCATCAGCCCGCGCTGCAACAAGCGGCGCGGGCAACCTCTAACGGATCAGGATTGCCCTGAAGTCATTGACATTGGTTCCTGTCGGGCCGGGCACGAACAGGTCGCCCAAACGATGAAACGCCGTCCAGGCGTCGTTGCCGGCAAGCAGTGCGGCAGGATCCGCCCCCAGTTCCCGCAGGCGCCCCATGCTGGCGCCGTCGGCAAAGGCCCCCGCATTGTCCTCTGAGCCATCGATACCATCCGTATCGGCGGCAAGTGCTGCAAACGGCACACCTTCGCCTGCGAGCGCGAGCGACAACAAAAACTCCGTGTTGCGTCCACCCTTGCCACGTCCCTTGATCGTCACCGTCGTTTCTCCGCCGGAGAGGATGACGACGGGACGCAAGAACGGGCGGTCACGGCTGGCGACCTCGCGAGCGATAGCGGCGTGAACACCCGCGACGTCGCGTGCCTCCCCCTCTATGCAGTCCGATAGAATGACGGCGGGCACGCCGAGCGCCTCCGACCGTTGCGCGGCAGCCTCCAGTGAGAGGCGTGCAGAAGCGATGATGTGGACCTCATGACTGGCAAAGGCTGAGTCATGAGGCGATGGCGGCTGGCCCACGTCTTCATCAAGCCAAGCCAGGATCCGCTCGGGCAGCTTGACACCCCATGTCTTGACCAGTGCGCGCGCCTCTTTGCGATTGCTTGCATCCGGCACGGTCGGTCCACTGGCGACCTGCGCCGGGTCGTCGCCAGGCACATCGGAGACAACGAGCGTCACAACCCTTGCAGGATGACATGCGGCGGCGAGCCGCCCACCCTTAATGCCGGAGACCTGCTTGCGAATAGCGTTCATGACGGAAATCGGCGCACCGCCCGCCAGCAGCGCGCTGTTTAGAGCGGCTTCATCCTTCAGCGTGAGATCGCCGGGCGGGGCTGGGAGCAGGGCGGACCCGCCGCCACAGATCAGCGCCACGACGAGATCATTCTCACCAAGCCCCTTTACAGCGTCGAAAAGCGATTGAGACGCTTCAAGCCCCGCAACATCCGGAACGGGATGGGCAGCCTCCAGCACACGGATCCTCTGGCAGGCCGCCGAATAGCCATAACGCGTCACCACAACCCCTTCCAGTGGGCCATCCCACAGCCTTTCGAAAGCCGCGGCAAGCTGCGCGGCGCCCTTGCCCGCGCCGATGACGACGGTCTTTCCTTTGGGTCGGGTCGGTAGATATGTGCTTAAGGCCTTTTCGGGAGCCGCGGCTTCGATTGCTGCGCGAAAGAGTTGTGCGAGAAAATCTTTGTCTTCAGGCTTCATGAGACCGCCAAACGGATCAGGAGTATGGGATGACCGAAAGCTATCTGTCGAAACGCGCCGGCCGCTTCTGCCTGTGGGCCGCCAGCCCTTCCGTGAGATCTTCGGATGCAGCCGCCACCGCGCCGGCCAAGGCCTCTACGACCCGTTCGCTCTCCTCGTGCTCGGCGGCATTGATCAGCATCTTCGTCAATTCTGTCGCCCTTGGAGATCGCTTCAGCACGCGGGCCGCGGCGGCCTGTGCGGCGGCGCCACCCTCGCCCGTGGGCACGACCTGATCAACGAGCCCGAGCGCGATGGCCTCATCAGCTGAGTAGACTTCGCCAAAAAGCGCCATGCGGCGGACAAGCTGCGTGCCGAAGCGGCGCGAGGCGCGCTGCGTGCCGGACCAGCCGGGAATGATGCCGAGGCCGGCCTCCGGCTGGCCGATCTTCACATGCGCTTCGGCGATACGCAGGTCCGCGCAGGCAGCAAGCTCCAGCCCGCCGCCGAGCGCGTGGCCGTTCAGCACCGCGATCAGTGGAACCGTGAGGCGGGCCAGCGCATCGAAGGCGCCGTGTCCGTCGCGCAGCCAGCGGCGCGAGAACGTGTCGGCGTCGAGGCTGCTCCACGCCTCGATATCGCCCCCCGCGCAAAAGGACCTGCCGCCCTCTCCCGACAGGATCGCAACTCGGGCATCCGAGCGCTCGATGGTACGGCAGGCCCGCAACAGCGCATCGACCATGTCCTCGTCGATCGCGTTCAGCTTTTCCGGCCGTCGCAGGGTGAGCCGCGCAAGGTGTCCCTCGATTCGGAGTTCGATGCGCGGATCGCTCACAGCGCCAGCCCCATGGTGCCAGCGCGGAATAGCGCATCGTCCATCACCCTGAGCGTCTGCGAGACGCGTAACGGCGTCGCCGCCTGGTCGAGGACGTCACGCTGAAGGTCGAGGCCGGGGGCGATCTCTGTTATCACAAGTCCGTCCGTATCAAGCTCTATTACGCAGCGCTCCGTGACACATGTGATCTCCTGCCCCTGCGCGCGGGCGCGCTTGCCAGAAAAACTGACCTGATCAACTTTTGGCACGAACTTGGCGATGCGGCCCTCCATGTCGATCACCAACCGGCCGTCCTCGATGTGCATCTTGGCGCCTGCATTGAAATTGCCGGAGAAGACGATTTTTTTCGCACGCGACGTGATATCGACAAAACCGCCTGCGCCAGCGGTGCGGTGTGGCGTTGCCGCCAGGCGGCTGACATTGACCGAGCCCTCGGCGTCGATTTCCAGGAAGGACAGGAGCGAGCAGTCGAAGCCGCCCGCCTGGAAGTAACAGAACTGATGGGGCGAGGCGACGAAGGCCTCGGCGTTGGAGGCACAGCCGAACTTGAAATCGAGAAGCGGCACGCCGCCGACGGCGCCCTGCTCGATCACCCAGGTGATTTTGCCGTGCAGCCCCTCCTCGATGAGGATGCGCGGCACGTTGGCCGAAATGCCGAAGCCGATATTGACGGCCCAGCCATCCTGCAGTTCCCGCGCCACGCGGCGGGCGATGACCTTGCCAACATCGAGGGCCGGCAGGCGGAAGGTTTCGAGCGGCCGGAAGAGCTCGCCGGAAATCGCCGGGTCATAGGGCGTCGCCGTCGTCTGCAATTGATCGGGCGCCTCGACGATGACGTCGACGAGGATGCCGGGGACGCGCACGTCATGGGGCCGCAGGGTGCCGCTGGCCGCCACCCGCTTGACCTGCGCTATGACCAGACCGCCGGAATTGCGGGCGGCCAGCGCCATTTCCATAGCGCCGAGAGTCGCACCCTCCTGTTCGAAGGTGAGGTTGCCCTTCTCGTCGGAGGTCGTCGCACGGATGATCGCAACATCGGGGCGAAGCGCCGGGAAATGCAGCCAGTCCTCTCCCGCGAACGAAACCCGCTGAACGATCGGCTCGGCGCGCGCACTCGCATTCATCGCGCAGCCTTCCTGATCGGGATCGACGAAGGTCTCCATGCCGACCTTGGTGAGCACGCCCGGACGCTTGGCGGCGCCCTCCCGGAGCATGTCGAAGATGATGCCGGAGGGCACGTTCCAGGCGGCGAGCTCCTCCTTGAGGATCATCTGCCAGACCAGCGGCGGCTCGGCATTGCTTGGCCCCGAGGGATAGGAGCCGCCGATGATCTTCTTCAGCATGCCCGGCTTGGCGATGTGGTCAACACCACGGGTGCCAAAGAAGTCGCCGGCCGCGATCGGGTGAATGGAGGTGAGACCGCGCGGATGGCCTTCGCGATCAAAGCGTTCGCCTAGCGCCTTGAGAACGGCCTCAGGGCAACACAGGCCCGACGAAGAGTTGACTGCAACGACCGCACCATCCCTGACGAGTTGGGCCGCCTCCTCCGCCGTCTTTACCTTCTTCATCGACTTCACCTCCGTTCCGCATTGCATTAAGTAACTAACTAGTTATAGATTAAACACGGCCTGGGCAATCAGGCAAGCAGGTTTTTCGCGTCGACGCGCATGGCGCCATCGATGCTCCCAGACAGCCAAGGTGGAGGCATGAACATCTATTTCCAGAAGAGCTTTCAGCGCGGCTTCGGCACCTTTCCGCTGAAGGGAAACGACCTCAGACACGCGATCGCTGCCGCCATCGGCGCCGGTTACCGAGCGTTCGATACTGCGCAGATGTACGGCAACGAGGCCGATACGGGTGCGGCACTCGCAGTCTGCAGCGTCGCGCGGGAAGAGCTCTGCATTACCACGAAGGTGCATCCGGACAACTATTCAGAAGAAAAATTCCTGCCCTCGGTCGAGGCCAGCCTGAAGTCATTGCAGATGGATCGCCTCGATGCGCTTCTCCTGCACTGGCCGCCGGCAGACGGTGACGTCGCGCCATCCCTGCGCCTCCTGCAATCCGCCCGGGACAGGGGTCTTACGGATACCATCGGCGTCTCGAACTATACCGCACGCATGATGCATGTGGCGCGCGCCGTGGTCGAAGGACCGCTCGTCACCAACCAAGTGGAGTTTCACCCGCTGGTCAACCAGCAGAAGCTCCTCGCCGCCGCATCGGAGACGGGCATCCCGCTTTCCTCCTACGCGTCCATCGCCCGCGGCGAAGTGTTCAAGCACCGTCTTTTCGCCGAGATCGGCAAAACCTACGGAAAATCTGCTGCACAGGTCGTGCTGCGCTGGACTCTCCAGAAGGGTGTGCCGCTCAACACGATGTCGACGAAGCCGGAAAACATCCGGGGGAATTTCGACATCATGGATTTCACGCTGTCGTCCATCGACATGGACAGGATCGACGCCCTGAACGCGACCGGTTACCGCATTGTCAAGCCGGGGCAACTGCCCTGGGTCCCCCAATGGGACTGACGCAAAAGGGCGGCCGCAAGGCCGCCGTTTTGCTTGAGACGCCTCGATCGATCAGGCATTGCCGCGGATCATCTCCGATGCCTTTTCGCCGATCATGATAGTCACCGCATTGGTATTGGAGCCGACGAGGCTCGGCATGATGGAACTGTCGCAGATGCGGATGCCATCGAGGCCGTGGACGCGCAGTTGCGGGTCGACCACCGACATCTCGTCCCGCCCCATCTTGCAGGTGCAGGTGGGGTGATAGGAGGTACGCCCGTATTGGCGCGCATAGGCGACATAGTCTTCCTGCGTGCGCACGTTTCTATCGGGAAAATGCAACGTTTTGATGCATTTCTGCAGGGAAGGCTGGCCAAAGATTTCCTGACTGATCTTCACGCCTTCAGCGGAAATCCTTACATCGTCGGGGTCGCCGAGGAAGTTCGGATCGATAACGGGCAAGGCGCGCGGATCGGCCGAGCGCAAGGTCACGGTTCCGCGCGACTTCGGCCGAAGCGTATAGGAGTTGAGCGTGATGCCGGACGCGCCCTTCGGCACGCTCGGTACGCCTGCCTCCGCCCCCGCGCCCGCAAGGAAGTGGAACTGCAGGTCCGGGGTCGGGCTCGCCTCGTCGCCATACCAGAACGCCCCACCCTGCACGACGTTGGAGGTGATGCGGCTCGCCTTGTCGCCATACCAGAACGCCCCACCCTCCACGAGGTTGGAGGTGATGGGGCCGGACTTGAAGAGTGTGTACTGAATGCCTGCCCAGATCGACCAGTGCAACTTGTTGTATTTGTCGAGGCTATCGTGGTTCCTCAGTTCCGCGACGATGTCGACGCCAAAATGGTCCTGGAGGTTCTGCCCTACGCCGGCCATGTCCTGCACCACCTCGATGCCGTGGCTGTTGAGCGCATCGGCCGGCCCGACGCCGGAGAGCATCATCAGCTTCGGCGTGCCGATGGCGCCAGAGGTAAGAATCACTTCGCTTTCCGCCCGCGCCGTCGTGCGGTAGCCGCCGGCCTCATAGTCGACGCCCACCGCACGGAGTCCCTCGAAGACAATGCGCAGGACAAGCGCACCGGTGACGACCGTCAGGTTCGGACGCTTCAGGGCCGGACGCAGATAGCCGACGGCCGCCGAGCAGCGCCGGTTGTCGCGCGTCGTCGTCTGGTAGACGCCCGCCCCCTCCTGCACCGGGCCATTGAAATCCGGATTGTAGGGAATGCCGAACTCCTGGCAGCTCTGCACGAAGGCGCGCGTCATGCGTTGCGGCTCGGGGATGTTGGAGACGCCGAGCGGGCCATCCGTTCCATGCCAGGCACCGGAGAGGATCGAATTGCCCTCCGATCGCAGGAAATATTTCTGGATGTCCTTGAAGCCCCACCCTTCCGCGCCTTCCTCGACCCAGCGATCATAATCGGCGGGCACACCACGCGTGAAAACCTCGGCATTGATCGACGACCCGCCCCCGAGCACCTTGGCCTGCGCGTAAAGGATCTCACGGTTGTTGGCGTGCTTCTGGGGCGCGGTCTTCAGGCCCCAAGTGAGCGGCCCCGTCGTCATCTTAGCGAAGCCAACGGGCATGTGGATGAGCGGATTGGTATCGCGCCCGCCCGCCTCGATGAGGCACACTCGCGCGGACGGGTTTTCCGAAAGCCGCGCCGCCAGCACGCACCCGGAGGTACCGCCGCCGACGATCACATAGTCATAGCCAGCGGCCATCATGCGATCCAATGCGTGCGCTTGCCGATCTCGACATGAACGGACTTCACCTGCGTATATTCCTCTACCCCATACATCCCGGCCTCTCGGCCCCAGCCGGACTGCTTGAAGCCGCCGAGCGGCATTTCGGGACCGCCGGCCATGATCGTGTTGACCCAGAAGCGCCCGGCGCGAACCCGGCGGCTCACCATCAGTGCCTTGTCGATATTCTTCGTCCAGACGCTCGCCGCAAGACCGTAAACCGTGTCATTGGCAAGCTTGATGGCTTCTTCCAACGTATCGAAATGCATGGAGCACAACACGGGGCCGAAAATCTCGTCGCGGGCGATGACCATGTCGCATGAAACGCCGGAGAAGAGCGTCGGCGCGATATACTGGCCGCGACCAAGATTGATCGGCCCGCCGCCGGTGAGAAGTTTTGCGCCCTCGGCCTTGCCCTTCGCGATGTAGTCGAGGATCGTGGCGTTCTGCGCCTCTGTCGTAATGGCCCCGACCTGAGTCGCCTCGTCCAGCGGATCGCCGACGCGGATCTTCTTCATTTTTTCGACGAGCAGCTTTTCGAATTCGGCGGCGATGGAGCGCTCGACGATCAGGCGCGAGGAGGAGACGCAGCATTGCCCGGTGTTAAAGCTGATGCCGAAGGCCGCGCCGTCGGCGGCGTCTTCCAGATCGGCATCGGCGAAGACGATGATGGGGTTCTTGCCGCCAAGCTCCAGGCCGAGCTTCTTGAAGTTGCTGTCGGCTGCCGCGTGGACGCAGGAGCGGCCGACGGCTGTCGAGCCGGTGAAGGACAGCATGTCGACGTCAGGATGCTCGGACAGCGCCTGGCCAATCCTGCGGCCGGCACCGGTGATGACGTTGTAGACACCGGCCGGAAGGCCCGCTTCCGCCAGCACTTCGGCGAGCAGCAGCGTCGTTGCAGCGGTGACTTCCGACGGCTTCACGATCATCGTGCAGCCAGAGGCGAGGATGAAGGGCACGCGCTCGCAGAGGATCAGGAACGGGAAGTTCCAGGGCGTGATGAGGCCGACGACGCCGATCGGCTCGCGCAGCACCATGCCGAAGAGATCGTCGCCGAGCGAGTTGAAGCTGTCTCCGTGCAGCATGCGCGCCGCACCGGCGCCCGTTTGGAAGCAGGCGATGCAGTGATCGATTTCACCTCGCGCTTGGGAGATCGGCTTGCCGTTTTCCAGCGCCTCCCAATAGGCGATTTCGTCGCGACGGCGGCGCAAGATTTCAGCAACGCGCAACAGGACGCTTCCGCGGGCCGCACCCGAAAGGCCAGCCCAGCGGCGATCTTCGAAGGCGCGGCGCGCCGCGGCGACGGCGGCGTTCAGATCATCGACCGTGCAACGAACCGTGCGCGTGACAGGCGTGCCGTGGCCGGGCGACGTGCGTTCGAAGTATTGCGCGCCGTCTTTCCACTCGCCATCGACGAAAAAGCCGAAGGTGCGCGCTGCGGCCGGGGCAGAAAGGAACGGGTTTTTCTGGTCCACGGGATACCTCCACTTCGATAGGTCTTACGCCGCAATGGCGATTTGCGTCTTCAGGTCGTGCGGCCGTTCCCCGAGGGTGTCGAAAGCCGCCTGGATATTCTCCAGGGAGTAGCTCGCCTTGGTGAAATCATCCGTGCGGAACCGGCCATGCGATAGAAGGGTCAATGCGTCATGCATATCCTCCCCCATGCCCGCGACGGAGCCCTTGAGGCTCGTCTCCTCCAGAACCGTGCGGAGGATATCGAGGGGGACCGTCTCGCCCCGCGACGTGATGCCGAAGAAGGCGATGTGCCCGCCGCGGCGCGTCAGGTCGAAAGCCTGTTCATAGAGCTTTCTGTTGCCGACGCTTTCGACCACCAGATCCGCGCCGCGTCCGCCGGTCATCCGCAGCACGGTTTTCTTGAGCTCGGCCGGATCGGACACCGCCGCATCCGCGCCGGCTTCGAGAGCCATCCGGGAGCGCTCGGCGGACAGATCGGCGACGATAATGGGGGCCGCGCCGACGAGCCGCATCATCTGCACATGAAGATTGCCGATCGGCCCTGCGCCGAAGATTACGACCGACTGGCCGAAGGTCGCCCTCGCCTTGCGCGCGGCGCGGACGACGCAGGCGACCGGCTCGGTGAGGACGAGAACTTCGTCAGCGATGTTAGCCTCAACGGGGATCGCGAGGCGCGCGGGCACGGCGACGAATTCGGCGAAAGCCCCATCCCTGCCGATGCCGACCTGGGTGACCTCGGCGCAGTTCAACACCTCATTACGCCGGCACCAGAAGCATGTGCCGCAGCCGATATTAATGTCGACGACCACGCGCGTACCAGGCGCCAGATGGCGCACATTGGTGCCCATCTCAGCAATCGTGCCGCAGAACTCATGGCCGGGGATCAGCGGCAATTGGTCAGCGGCGTAGTGGCCGTTGAAGATATGGATATCCGTGCCGCAAATGCCTGTGCGCGTTACCCGCACCAGTACATCATCCGGCCCGACGGACGGCACCGGAACGTCGCGGAGTTCGAAGCGCTTCGGCGCAGTGAGGACAGCGGCGCGCATGGTGCTCATGGCCAGATCCTCACTTCACGGTGCGCAGCTTTGCGCGGTCGATGGTCAGCGCGATGGCGACGATCAGCACGACGCCGAAAACCATCTGCTGGCGCGTCGCGTCGATCTCGAAATAGAGCATCGAGGCGCGGATGACGGCAACAATGAGCGTACCGACCACGGTGTTGACGACACCGCCGACGCCACCTGTCAGCGGCGTACCACCGACGAGCACCGCAACGATGGCCGGCAGCAGGAAGCCGTTGGCGATCGTCGGCGCACCGCCCGAAAGCTTTACAGCAAAGAGGAGGCCGGCAATGGCGGCGAGTGCGCCCGAGATCGCGAAAGCAAGAATCTTGTAGCGGGCGACATTGAGGCCTGAGGCCGCGGCCGCGAGTTCGCCGGCACCGACGGCCTTCAGGGCACGGCCAAGCGTCGTGCGTCGCTCGATGAAGAGGCAGATCGCGACGAGCGCCGCGGCAATCAGCAGCTCATGCGGCACGCCCCAGGTGCGGCCGATCATCCAGCCGAAGGTCTCGTTGCGCTGTGTGGCATCCATGTTGAGTGCGCGCTGGCCGGAGAGCCATTGCGCAATAGAAAAGGCGACACCGCCGACAGCGAGCGTGGAGATGAAGGACGGCACGAAAAGCCGCGTCGTCACATAACCGGAGAGCATGCCGAGCAGGAAGCCGGCAAGCACGCACAGCACGGCGACCCACGCCCCCATGGAGGCGAGATATACGGAGGCGACGACCGTCACCATGTTCGCCATGGACTGGGCCGAAAGATCGATGCCCCCGATATAGATAGCAAAGGTGAGCCCGAGCGCCATGATGAAGAGCGGCACGATATCCCCGGCGATGCCGAGTAGGTTCGAAGGGCGCAGGAAGCCGGGATCGTTGACGCCGACGATCGCGACGAGCACGACCAGCGTGATCCAGGGTAGGTGCGGTTTGAGGCGCTGAATATCCATCTCTTCCCTCAGATCATATGGTGCAGCAGGTCGAAGGGCGTGGGCTTGGCGCCCGGCTTACAGGCGAATTGCTTCTGGATGCGCCCGTCCTTGACGACGATGATTGTGTGCGACAGGCCGATCCCTTCTTCCAGCGTATCGGCGACGAGCACGATGCCGACGCCTGCCGCGCCCATCGCGCGGATCATGTCGTAGACGTCTTCCTTCGCGCCGATGTCGAGGCCGCGCGTCGGGTGGTCGAGCAACATGATGTCGGAGCCGGCGGAACGCCATTTGGCCAGCACGACCTTCTGCTGATTGCCGCCCGAGAGATTGCCGCAATCGGCAAATTCCGAATGTGCCTTGATCGAGAGTTTCTTGATCCAGTCGCGCGCCAGCGCCCGCTCCTCGTTAACGCGCAGTACCCCCCCGCTCGAATGGTTCCGCATCTGCGAGAGCGTCATGTTCTCGTAGACGTTCATGCCGGCGACGATGCCTTCGATCTTGCGTTCGCGCGGCACATAGCCGACCCCATGGGCGACCGACTGGCGCGGCGAATAGCCTGTGGCGTCAGCGCCCTTGATCTTGAGACGGCCGGTCGCCGGCGTCAGCATGCCGTAGATCGTGCGCAGGATCGCCTCGCGCCCGGAACCTTCCGTGCCGACGAGACACAGGACTTCACCGGCATGCACTTTGAACGAGATATCCTGGATGCTGCCCGGCAGTCCGACGGCCGCCATCTCGACCAGCACCTTCGAGCCATCGAACGGCTTCTGCAGGTGTTCTCGGTAATATTGCTTGTCGACGTTGCGGCCGACCATCTTGTGCTGGATGGCCTCCGCCGTCGCGCCGCCCCGCTCTACCACGTCGACCACCTCGCCGTCCTTCATGACATAGATGCGGTCGGAGAGCTCCATCACCTCTTCCATGCGATGCGAAACGAAGATGAAGGAGGCGCGCGTCGTCAGCTCCCGCACAAGCTTGAAGAGCAGCTCGACCTCTTCCTTCGATAGAACCGAGGTCGGCTCGTCGAGCAGGATGACGAGGTCGCCCTTCACCCGCTCCTCCAGTGTCAGAACCTTGGCGAGTTCGACAAGCTGGCGCTGGGCGAAGGAGAGTTTCGAGGTCACCGTCACCGGGTCGATGTCGAGCTTCACCTTGGCGAGCTGCGCCTTGGCCGCGCTCGCCATCGCCTTCCAGTCGACCACGCCGAAGCGGACGAACTGGCGCTCGTAGCCGAGAAAGATGTTCTCCATGACAGAGAGGTTCGGGATCAGGGACTGTTCCTGGAACACCATCCCGATGCCCTTTTCCATCGCCTGGCGCGGATTGGCGAAGCGAACGGACGCGCCGTTGATAAGGACCTGGCCGCCATCCGGCTGGTAGGCGCCGTAGATGACCTTCATCAGCGTGGATTTGCCGGCGCCGTTCTCACCGACGAGACCGACGATCTCACCGCGCTTGATGTGGAAATTGATAGACTTCAGCGCGTGGACGCCGGGGAATTTCTTGTCGACGGCTTTCAGCTCGTACATGGCGCTCCTCACTTAACGAAGGAAACCATCTTGCGGTCGGTGGAAAGCACCACCGCAAGAATGACGAGGAGGCCCAGCACTCCGTCCTGGAGGAAATCGGGCAGACCGATGACGACCATGCCGTTGTCGATGACGTTGACGATAAGAACGCCGACGAGCGCGTTCCACACGCCGCCGATGCCGCCCCAGAGCGCCACGCCACCGACGACCACAGAGGTGATGGAGACGAACATGAAGTTTGCGCCCGTCACAGATTCCGCCTGCCCGATGCGGGCGACGACGAGGATCGCGGCGATGGCGTAGAAGACGCCGGCGAGCGCAAAGCCGGTGACGCGGACGCGGGTGACGTTGAGGCCCGAGGCGTGAGCGAGGTCCTCGCCGCCGCCGACAGCGTAGAAATTGCGGCCGAGCGTCGTGTGGGTTTGGATGAACCTGCCGACGAACAGGAAGAGGGCCGCGACATAGACCATCAGCGGGAAGCCGAGCCAGCGCACCGTGAGCAGGCCGCGGAAGGTGGCATCGCTGACCTTCACGATATCACCGCCGGTCAGCAGGATCGCGGCACCGGTGCCGACAAAGCCCATGGCGAGGCTTGCCATGAAGGACGGGATCTTCAGTTTCACATGCACCAGCCCGTTCAAGAGCCCGAGCATGCCGCCGAGCACAAGCACAAGCGGAATGGCTATCCAGCCGAAGCCGGCGAGCGTGCCGCCAAGCTGGGCGAAGATGAAGGCGAAGGAGACCGCCGTGAGCGAGACCGTTCCCTCCATGGAAAGGTCGATCGAACCCATGACGATGATGAAGGTGACGCCGACGGCGACCATGAGCGCCGGGGCCGCCGCGATCGCGATACGGGCAAAGTTCCGCAAGGAAAAGAAGGTCGGGTTGAGTGCGGTGAAAAAGATCAGCAGCGCGATCAGCACCAGTAGCGGCGCCCACTTGATCAAGGTTTCGCGCGAAAGGCGACGTGTCACGTCAGACACCCCTCTAATGGTTTCGCAGGAGATGTGGCGGCAGCGTACGGCTGCCGCCCTGCCTATGGTCAGGACTTGTACTGGATCTGACCGTTCGACGGGCCCCAGAAGTCCTTCCAGTCGTAGGTCGGCACGGAATCCAGGTACTTCGCCTTGAATTCCGCCGCGTCCTTGGCCGTAACGAGAATCGTCGGGCCATAGAATTCGCGATGCTCCTTCGGCTCCTCGGAAGGTTTGAAGGTGCCGATGGCGGCATGGTAGGCGAGTGCAGCGCTGATGCCGCCGCCCCAATGCGGATTGGTGAAGACGGTGGCGAGTAGCTGACCATCCATGACCATCTGCACGGCTTCCGGATTGCCGTCATAGGCGACGATCGGCATGTTCTCGATGCCCTCGGCACGCAGCGCCTCGATGACGCCGTAGGCTATGTTGTCATTGGCGCAATGCACGCCCTTGATCTTGTCACCGTAGCGCGTCAGGAACGAGGCCATCAGTGCCGCGCCCTTCTGTGTGTCCCAGTCGGCCGGCTCGGCATCGAGCAGCTCGACCTTCGGGAAGTCCTTCAGTGCGTTCTTGAGGCCGTTGAGGCGCTCGACGGCCGGATTGTTGGCTGCGATGCCGCCGAGATGGACCACGCCACCCTCACCGCCCATGGCTTTGAAGAGGATGCGGGCGGTTTCTTCCGCCGGCTTTTCGTCCGACCAGGTCATGTGCGAGACATAGTTGTCGCCGATGTCCCAGGGGTGCAGGTCGTCGGTCTTGTTCCAGATCGTCGACACATAGGCGCCGGCAGCTTGAACGGCCTCGACGACCGGACGGGCGTTCGGGCTGTCATTGGCATCGCAGGCAATGGCGCAATTGCCATTGTTCTTGGCAAGGAAGGCCTTGATGTCAGCGAGCGACTTTTCCGTCGAGCCCTCGTTGATAAGGCTGATGAGTGTGCTCTTCGGCTTGCCGAGCGACTCCACGAAGGCCTCGCCGCCGGAGACGACAGAGTTCCAGTATGCCGAGGCGCGGTCGCGGTAGCTCCAGGCAATCGCCGGGTCTGTCAGCGCGGCGCGTGCGATGCCGCCACCGAATAGTCCCGGCACGGCAGCCGCGCCCATGCCGGCCGCAGCTGCGAACAGAAAATTGCGACGGCTGACCGTTTCGCGCTCGATGAAATCCTTGATAAAGGTCGACATTGGTTCCTCCCAATCTTCGATTGAAACGCTTCGCGCGTCACGACTGGCGCTGCTGTCGACAGGAGAGCCTTGCCTTCGGGCGAGGCGCTCCGGCGTGACCTACGCCATTTAACGCACTAACCAGTTACTTCTTTTAGTTTGCCCAAGTCAAGCGGTGTCAGTATGATCAAGACAAGCAATCGCGTCGAACGGCTGTGACGGACGGCGACGCGCGTGTATGAGTTGCAGGGAAGAAATCCCGACCGCGGCAGAGGGCAGGCGCAAAACATGACGGGCGAACGAAACGAAAAACCGGGACGAAAACCGCGCATCCGCGACGCGGAAGCCACCAAAGCGCGCATCCTCGAGGCGGCAAAAAAAGAATTTGCAAAGAAAGGCTTGGGTGGGGCGCGCGTCGACGACATCGCAGAGAAGGCGAAGGCCAACAAGCGCATGATCTACCACTATTTCGAGAGTAAGGAGGGCCTGTTCCAGACCATTCTCGAAGAGGCCTATCTCGATATTCGCAACGCCGAGCAGAAGCTGCACCTGGAAGATCTTGACCCGAAGGCAGCGCTCGAAAAACTGGTGCGCTTCACCTGGGAATACTACCTGAAGAACCCGGAATTTCTGACGCTCGTCAACAGCGAAAATCTGCATCGAGCCAAGCACCTGAAAAAGTCGGAGATCGTCAAGGTCTCCAGCAGGAAGCTCGTGAACTTGGTCTCGAGCATCCTTGAGCGCGGGGTGAAGGCGGGCGTCCTCCGCGACGGCATCGATCCCGTGCAGCTCAACATCACCATCGCGGCCGTCGGCTACTACTACCTGACAAACCGCTTCACCGGTTCGATCATCTACGAGCGGGACCTGATGGCCAAGGACGCCCTGGAGCAGCGCATCCAGTTCAATATCGATACGATCATGCGGCTCGTTGCCGCTTGACGTTACCGGCCGGCGGCACATTCCCTGAAACGGTCCGGAATCAAGGAAGTCGCGGCGGTGGCAGGCGTCGGTCGCAACGGCATCTTACGTGCTTTCGGGAACCGGCCGACCCTCCGAAGCGACACGCAAGCAGGTGCTGGCGGCGGCGGATGGGTTGTGTTGCAAAGTTTTTCTGCGTCATGAAGGTGGTCGAGACCGACCGCTGTCATGCCGCCAGTATGGCGAACTGCTCGGCCAGGGAGGGATTTGGGTTGAACGCGTACCTTGCCTGTCGCTTGTCCGCGAGGCCTCGGCAAACAAACGGGCTGCGGCGGCAGTTGGATGAAGTCGCCGCCCGGCGTGTAGAAGGCGCGATTGCCGCCGATGCGAATTTCTGCGCCGCTGGGAGCGATGAACGCCTCGGCCTGCGGGATGATTTCGCGTTTGGGCAGCGGCTCAGACTGGGTGTAAAACTGCTCGGGCAGGCCCTCGCACTGCGCGACATTGAAGACGGTGAAACGCTTGAGGAAGGGCACCGCCTGCGGCTCGGTGTCTTCTTTTCTAGCGCGTTCCTTCTCGTTCTTCGGGATGAAGCGATCGGCATGAACGATAGTCGAGCCGTGCTCGCCTTTTCGACATTGCCGCAAGCGAAAGCGCCTGCCGGAAGGTGAGCCAGTTCTGGCCGGGGTGGCCGCGCTCGATCAGCGCGCCCCACAGGATCAGGATGTTGATGCCGGAACGTTGCGACCGGTGGCGGCATTCTTCGGCAAGCCAAGAGCTGATTTGGCGCTGCCCCAAGGGTTTGACCCAAGGCAGCGAGCCCCGCTCCAGATCTGCGATGATGCGGTCGGTGATCTCGCAATAAAGGCTCGCCCTTGGAGCCTCGTTCTTGTTCCCGCCCACTTCGCCACGGGCACCACGCTTGCCGGTCTGCGCATGATCTTCGTTTCCGGTCGCTAATCTCCCGCGCCTTACCCGTGAGTGGGGTGGGCGGCAGAAAGCGACTGGCTTGGCCCGCTGAACGAGGCGGGCCGCACCCGGAGGGCCGCAACGGAGTGGAGAATGTGAGCCAAGCAGGCATTGCGGCACGCCGCAGCGGGCTTAGAAAGGAGCGTCGCCCACCCCGCGAGCGGGGGCTGGCAACACAAAACAAAACCGCATCGCGAAGCGATGGCCTGAAGCAGCTATCAAATCGCCCTGACCGGCATATCGCTCAAGAGCGACTTGCAGGGCTACATTTGCTTTGAACGTTCTGGGAATGGTGCCGAGCGGTGATCATCGCGCTGACGAGGAGCTCCTGACTATGCCGTAGGATAAGTTCATCACGTCATTGAGGAAGCCGTGGTGACGCCGGCCTGATTCCGTCCACACCTTTGCGCCGGATTCGACCGTTCCCGGCTACTCCGGAGTTTCGTTCCGAGCCCCTTGCCGGCGAAAGCGGGATATGGTGCAGCTGCCATAACATAGCGACGGTATGTGATGAGTTTAGTTTGGGCCGGTGCTTTCGTTGAGAAGCCAAGCCCCGCCCGCGCTCTCCACGCCGGATCGGGCCGCAGCGCTGCGCCGGCTCCCGCTCAGCCTCCAACGAATAGAAAGTCTGCTGTCCGGCGCTCCAGGAAGTATGCGTCTCAATCCGCAAACAGGATAGGCGGCAACGCGAGCCGAGGGCGCAGCGCAGTTGGCCAGTTGGCCTATCGCTTGGGCTTGCGGGTCGCTCGCGAGCACGGCGACGACGCGCTTCAAACTCCCTTGCCGCGCTCTGATGGGTCATATCCGACGGCTGTACCAGGCAGCAAGAGGCCGAAGAGATGACCCGTGCCAGAGCTCGGTTTAATCGCCGCGCAGAATCTTTGCTTCGAGTGCGGCCACGACGAAAGCGCCTCGAGCAGCTGGCGACCGAGCCTTCCCACGCAGCACCTGCAGACACACGTCCATTGCTATCCTACTCTTCTCGGTCTGACGACCAATATCCCGCAGCAAGATAGCGGCGGCGTCATTGACGTCGAGCACGATACGCTCTGAGCCATGGCGGCCGACCTGCACAATGACTGGCCTTTCGAATCTGCTCGAGCCGGCCATCTCCCCTCCCCCTTCCCTCCTTGACAGCCAGTCTGCGGCGGCAGGCCGAATGCTAAACCGAATGTTACTCGCGCCTCGCCCCAGTCGCATCGGCGAATAGGATTTAGACTTTTGCGGTGCCCGCTTTGCAGGCAGCAATCCACTGCATCGCAGAGGTCGCATCCTCTAATATGCCAACCTGCTTTGCAAAGTCGTAAAGCGCGTTACGCGCCGCACCTACAGGCTTGTGCCCATCGTAGGCATCATGGCACGTCCTAAGGGCAGTTTCGTGGGCACGATCTCTGCGATCTGGCGGCCATTCATCGAGATGATCGATGGCTTCGGCAAGACTTGCAATCTCTTGCACGATGTAGGTGGAGCGCTTCACGAAAATGGGGCTGCTGAAAGCCTCGGCCTTCATTTGTTCCTCCCGACCTGCTGAACAGCCAGTTCACGTGAGGCAGGGGCCACATCGGCGCCCGCCGATCGTCGCACAAAGTGTTGTCGGCGCGATGACGCTTCAAGAGGGAAACGCGGGCGTGATGCCATCGGCCATTGGCCGAAGCATCTCAAGGCGCTCTCAATGGTCAAGCGGTGGCCGGTTCTCTCCGCTTCGTTCGGTATGCTCTGCATTCGAACGGCAAGTTGCAGTTCCTTTGCGGCGGGATCGACACCCCAGCCGAGGGAAGCTCGAATCCTTGCCTACCTCATTGACGAGCTCAACCCGGTCAGTGATGCAGATTGCATAGAAGAAAACTCGCCAAGTTCGCCGACACAAAACGCCTGCGGTATGCGCACGGCGCCCGCGCCTGGGAATGGATTGAACGAGCCCCTGGAATGCTACCAGGCACCCTCGGCCCGTAGTCGAAGTCACGCATGGAGAGGCGGATGCGGTAAAACGCGCACGCCGGGGTTCGCAGCGGAGATGAAGAAACCGCCTCGGTAACGAGGTAAGGCGCTTTATCCCTACTCAAGCCAGGCCAAGCGCCGGGGCTGCGGCAGCGGGTGCGTCAGGGATGCGTGCCCGAAGGGGTGAAGACGACCGCAGGCCGGCTTCAGCGAAGCCCGCAGCCCGGCCCGCAGGGAGACGCCCACCTGATCTCTTCCCGCGCCGATCCGCGAGGCATCGATAAGCCAGGCGCGGCATGCGCCCTTCTCATCCGTCGAGAACCACTGCGGTCGCGTCGACGCAGATCCCCACTGCCGCAGGTCTTGCTCGGAATTGCGATAGCGATGCCAAGAAATGGAAAGTGCCGAAGAATACGATTGTTCGCTCTTTACCAAAACTTCTGCGTGGCATTTTAATTGCATGAATGGAGATTGAAGAACGAAAATACCCAGGAGAGCTAGCCTTCCCGCTGCAGATCCACGAGCTTGCGGAAGAGTACCGCAAGGCGGCAACCCTGCTGCTTCGGCTCGGCCGGCCAGGCAAGCCGCTCACTCGAGCGCCGTTCAGATTGTCGGCAATCCATGCGATCGAACTCTATCTGACCGCGCTTTTGCTCCACCGTGGGCACAGCCCCAATCAGATCCGCAAAATGCAGCACGATCTGTCGGCGCGCACGGAACTCGCCTTGGAAGCGAGGCTGCGCCTTCGCGCGAAAACCGCCCAACATCTTCACTCCCTCAGCCAGAACCGGGAATATCTCGTGACCCGTTACGGCCCGGAGCTGGCTGCAACCGCCTCGCAGATAAACCGGCTTACCGCTACTCTGGACGAGGTGGCGGCAAAGTTAACCATATTGATCGGCTTGTCCTCAACTTTGCCGCAGCCGTCGGTCTTACGCCGAAGACCTCGCCTTGATGCGCGCGATGCTGTCGGGATCCGAGACGAAGTCATCGAGGAAGTCGCTCCACTTTTCGGCCGAGCGGCGAGCATGGGTAAGCATCTGTGTTAGCTCGTCAATGCCGTCGTCGGTGAGAGCGGTTATTGCCTTCTCCTTACCGTCATGGACACTGATCATACTGCCAGAGCTGAGATTGTCATCGTTGCTGACGATCGCCTGAAGGAGCTCGAGATCCTCCCCGATCATTTGCGAAACGTGGTCGATTGTGAAGACGTGGGTTATTGTCGCCATCAAGCGGCCTCGGCGTAGGTCACGGTGACAGGTATCCAACTCCAGGGAAGAGTTTCGTCAAGGTTGATGCGAAGTCAAAGGTGTCCAGCCGTCTTCTGCCAGTGCGCCACGGCTCTCGGGCGTCTATATAACCTCGGCATGGAAATTGCGCCGACACTCAAACGTGCTTGAACGCGCGCACCTTCGCTACCTGTGCACTTGCACAGGTTGTAGGCAGGCCTGCCGAAGGCACGGATCGAGTGTTCCTGCGCATTTGTTCATTGTTGGCACCCCGGACACTCAACCGTGTTGCTAGAACAACCCACCTGCTCCGTTCCAACAGCAGCATTGGCCACCGGAACGCTCCCCTTGCGCGCACTGAAAGGCGATGCCGGCGCTCAGGCAGTCGGAGTCAGTCATGCCGAGGCGCCATTTCCTTTTCCTCTCAAGTCGCTCGAGCCGCACGCGCTCTATTCGCTCTGGAGTCCAGTAGGTTGGGTCGCGGTTGGCTCGATCGGGGGTCCGGCGTCTTTCAATTTAGCTATAGGCTAGGAAAAGCTCCTTAGATCCCGCAGTCAGGAGTCCACCAATCGGTCGAGATGGCTGCGAACCGCGTTGCGGGCGGGATTGGGTGCTCCGACGGATCGATACCCAATACCTGCGCCATTTCTTCTTCGATGGCATATTGTCGCCCCTAGCTAAGTGGTGTGGACAAACCTGATCCACACGACCTAGCGCGATTGGAGCCAACCGGCCTGGGACCTGGCGGCCGGCCTCTGGCTCTACGCCGCAAAGATCGGGGCCGATTCCGCGCGTCTGCATCGAATGACGGAAGTCAAAGGTGGTCTCGGAACGGGGTGCTCGGCATTTATGATCCGACCGAGCGCCAGCGAGTGACCCGTCGGCGGGCTCGACGGCGGCATCATGTCAGGGGACTTCGGCCTCCAGCCGCGCGAGGAATGCCGAGACCTCGGCGTCGATGTCGATCGGTTCAGTCACCGTGGGTGACATCCTAGCTACTCCCCCGATCATCTCCGATTTAATTCAGATTTGTCTGTAGATATTGACGATTGCGCGACCTTCACCTCGTAGACGGCAATGCGGGCAGTTAGAGAGGGTCCTATGACAAGCGATTTTTCCGCCGCCCGAGTGCATTTAGATCGAGCGTATGACTACCTTTGTGGCGATGACCCGATGAGTCGAAGGGGACGCTAAGCCTTGGACCTGTTAATTGAGGCGGTTGCCGTCGAAGAGTTCAAGCAGCCACGCCAAAACGCGGAGGTGCTAAGGTTTCCGATTGGGCGCCGCTTCTGAGGCAATCTCCACGACCGCCATGTAGCCTCAGGTGAGGCGCTCACCGGACGTATGCGCCGCCACTATGAACCATGGTGAGCAAATCCTCCCAGAACGCCACGCCCCGCATGAGCCGAGGCGGGCAATAGAAAATGGGGGGCCCAAGCGCGCGTCCATGAAACAGCGCCGCAGGTAAATTCAGCAGAATGTCCATCCTGGCGCCTTCAGCGGCGATGCGCAGCCAGTTCTTGCGGTGACTATCGGGTGGCCGGAGTCCTGGCGCCCGCGCGGCGGCCACACCGTAAAGACCGAGTGGACCGTTAACGCGGGAATCCTGATGGCGCTCACCTCTCATTATATCGGTCGCGCGCAACGTTTGCGGATCATCCGCTGCACCGATCGTGCCAAATGAATAAAGCCTTCAATTACAAATGGTGAGCCGCCTCATCCATGTCCTATCTCCGACGTCGTTCACGTAAAAGGCTCGGTGCTTCCACGCTCTTTTGCTCTTCGCCCGTCCCTCTTCCGTCTTGACTAGCAGGAGCCTACGGCCTATCTCACTGCCGCGTTAGCACTCGCTTCTGGTGAGTGCTAACCACGCTCCGGCAACGGAGAACCGTTCAACATCCGCACCAGGGAAATCCAAAAATGGCAAAGTCGAATTTCCGGCCGCTGCATGACCGCGTGGTCGTTCGCCGGGTCGAGTCCGAAGCGAAGACCGCCGGCGGGATCATCATCCCCGATACGGCGAAGGAAAAGCCGCAGGAAGGCGAGATCATCGCCGTCGGTTCCGGCGCCCGTAACGAGGTCGGCAAGCTCGTCCCGCTGGACGTCAAGGCCGGCGACCGCATCCTGTTCGGCAAGTGGTCGGGCACCGAAGTCAAGCTCAACGGCGAAGACCTTCTGATCATGAAGGAAGCCGATATCATGGGCGTCATCGGCTGAC
>NZ_JAMYOT010000024.1:0-89965 GCF_040320005.1 Mesorhizobium sp. M0816
TCTTCCAGCACTACGCGCTGTTTCGCCATATGACGGTCGCCGACAATATCGGCTTCGGACTCAAGGTCCGGCACGGGCCGTCACGCCCGTCGGCGAAGGAAATTCGCCGCCGCGCCTCGGAACTCCTCAACCTCGTTCAGCTTTCCGGTCTGGAAAAACGCTATCCGGCACAGCTTTCGGGCGGCCAGCGCCAGCGCGTGGCGCTGGCCCGCGCCATGGCGATCGAACCGGCCGTGCTTTTGCTCGACGAGCCGTTCGGCGCGCTCGATGCGCAGGTGCGCCGCGAACTGCGCCGCTGGCTGCGCGACATCCACGACGCCACCGGCCACACCACGGTCTTCGTCACCCATGACCAGGAAGAGGCGCTGGAGCTTGCCGACCGCGTCGTAGTGATGAGCCAGGGCCGCATCGAGCAGGTCGGCACCGCCGACGAAATCTACGACACTCCGAACTCGCCCTTCGTCTACGGCTTCATCGGCGAATCGAGTTCGCTTCCGGTCAAGGTCGAGGACGGCCAGGTCTGGATCGCCGACCGGCCGATCGGGCTTTCCGCGCCGCACGCACCGCAAGGCGAAGCGACGCTGTTCTTTCGCCCGCACGACGTCGATCTGGTGGAAGAATGCAACGGCTGCATCGCCGGCACGGTCGCCGCCAGCCGCCGCGTCGCCGGCACCAGGCGGGTCGAGCTCGAAATCGGCGGCGAACGTCAGCGGGTCGAGATCGAATTGCCCGTCGATCATCCGGCGGCGCAGAAAAGTCGCGTGGCTTTTAGGCCGCGGCGCTGGAAGCTTTTTCCGGCTGCTTGATCCTCTATCAGGCGCTACAACAGCCAGTTCTCGACCTTCAGGCCTTTGATCCGGTTGAACTCCCCGGTGTTGGCGGTCACCAGGGTAGTTCCAAGCGCACGGGCGTGGGCAGCAATAAAAAGGTCATTTTGGCCGATGGTCTGGCCCCTGCCTTCCAGTTCTGCGCGAATCGCGCCGTACTCGGCATCCACCGGCACATCGAGCGGCAAGACGGGAATCTCAGCCAGCAATTCCTCGACCTTCTTGTGCAACTTGGCTGATCTTTTCTTGACGCAGCCATATCGCAGTTCCGACGCGACCACGATGCTGGTACACACGGCGGCGTCTCCCACGCGCAGGACAGCGCTTGCGGCTTTCCCGGCCGGATTTCGGATCATGTCGCTGACAATGATCGTATCCAGCATGAACCGCATCAAAAAAATTCCTCTGATTTGACAGGCATATCCTCGACTTCGGGAAAGTCTTCCTCGGCACCGGGCGGCGCCTCTTTCGCCCATTGCGCGAGCAGCGCCGTGAGGCCAGGTTTGCGGACCGGCTCGATGATCAGGCGGTCGCCTTCACGGCTGATCAAGACCCTTTCGCCGGGAAGTTCGAACTCGACAGGAATGCGTACCGCCTGGCTGCGATTGTTACGAAACAGCTTCGCCTCTTTCGGCGGGGTTGTTGAATGGCGGCGTTGGGGCATGGCGATGGCTCCTTGTATATACCGCTTGTATATGCCAGGCAGCGCCGCGATGCATTCGTCTTGCCACCGCGTTAGCCGGCCGGGAATCTTCGTGCACGCGAACCACGCCGGCACCCCTTCCAAGCTGCGCGGAAGACCCTTCTTGAAAGAAAAAACTAGAAATCGCCCACAACGGGACTACTTTTTCTCGCGATAATGTCGAGGGGCCGCTCTGCGTGCCTCGTCGCGCAAGATGCCTTGCCGCTATGGTCCGGCAATAAGCGTACCGCATTGGAGCCCTGTTTCATGAAGCGATTTTTGCTTGGCGTCGCCACATTGGCCGGCCTCTTCCTCGCATCCTCCCAAGCCTGGTCGGCCGACAGATTGCTGAACGCCTCTTACGATGTCGGCCGCGAACTGTTTGCGCAGGTCAACAAAGCGTTCGTCGCCGGGCACCCCAGTGTGACCATCGATCAGTCGCATGCCGGAACCTCGGCACAAGCACGCGCCATCGCCGAAGGCCTCGGCGCCGACGTGGTCACGTTCAACCAGGTCATCGACATCGACTTCCTGGTCAAAAAGGGCCTCATCTCCGCCGACTGGCAGAAGGACTTTCCGGACAACGCCTCGCCTTTCTATTCGCTGCCGTCCTTCCTGGTGCGCGCCGGCAATCCGAAGCACATCAAGGATTGGAGCGATCTCGTGCGCGACGACGTGCAGGTGGTCTTCCCCAATCCGAAAACCTCGGGCAATGCGCGCTACACCTATCTTGCGGCCACCGCCTACGCCAAGGAAGCCTTCAAGGACGACGACGCCAAGGTGAAGGAGTTCGTCACCAAGCTGTTCAACAACGTGCCGGTGTTCGACAGCGGCGGGCGCGCCGCGACCACCACTTTCGTGCAGCGCGAAATCGGCGACGTACTCATCACCTTCGAGTCGGAAACGCGCGGCGTCCGCAAGGAGTATGGCGAGGACAAGTTCGAGCAGGTAACGCCTTCGGTCAGCCTGTTGGCGGAATTTCCGGTGGCGATCGTCGACACCGTTGCAGACGAGCATGGCACGCGCGATCTCGCCAAGACCTATCTCGACTTCCTCTATACGCCGGAGGGCCAGGACATCGCCGCCCGCAACGGCCTGCGGGCCCGGGACGCGGCGGTCGCCGCCAAATACAAGGCTGAGTTTCCCGACGTCCGCCTGCTGACGGTGGAGGACGTCTTCGGCGGCTGGGCCAAGGTCCAGGCCGAGCACTTTGCAGCGGGCGGCCTGCTCGACCAGACTTATGGCAGCCGCTGAGGCGATCTTCCAACTTTGACAGAAGCCGGCTTTGCCGGCTTCTTTGCTTTCGCGCCGCGAACGGTGATTTCTGGCACTTTCCGGGCGCATTCCGTCCAAAACGTTACAAAGAATCAACGCGTTTGTGCCTACCGTGAGAACGGACGGCTTGTTTTCGCGAACGGCTTCGCGTGATCAAACCGTCATGATTTGCACACAAACAGCCGCCAGACGCGGGTGGTTGGGGCTTCATGGGTTGACTCGGGGCATGCTTACCAAAAAAGGCAAATACGGCCTCAAGGCCCTCGTGCATCTGTCGGGCCTGCCGGTCGGCCAGCTCGCATTCGTCAACGACATTGCGGTCGCCAATAACATCCCCAAGAAATTCCTGGATGCCATCCTGGGCGAGTTGCGTAACGCCGGCTTCGTCCAGAGCCGCAAGGGCAAGGAAGGCGGTTACCGCCTTGCCCGGCCGGCTTCCGAGATCAAGATCGGCCATGTCGTGCGTGTCCTCGACGGGCCGCTGGCGCCGATCCCCTGCGCCAGCCGCACGCAATACCAGCGCTGCGAGGATTGCGACGAGGCGACCTGCCAGGTTCGCCACATGATGCTGGAGGTCCGGCAGGCGATCGCCGAGGTGCTGGACAACCGCAGCCTCGCGGCCATGCGCGACGCCGACAATGATGATTTCCCAGTCGAACTGACGTCGCAAATCTAGCGCGCGAGCAGGCTCAAGGCAGTCGCGACAGTGTCGGCGACCGGACGCGTACCATCCAAGGTTATCGCCGCCTCGTCCGCCGCTGGCGCCTCGAGCGTGGCGAACTGGCTGTCGACCAGGCTTGCCGGCATGAAATGACCTTTGCGATTGCCGACGCGCTGTTTTGCCGTTGCCAGGTCGATCTCCAGGTAAACGAAAACGATATCCGGGCAGAAGCCGCGCAAGCGATCGCGATAACTGCGCTTCAGCGCCGAGCAGGCGGCGACCACACCTTGCCCGCTTGCGACCGACGCGGCCATCCGCTGGCCGATCGCGTCGAGCCAGCCCTCGCGTAGCGCGTCGGTGAGCGGCTGGCCGCTCGCCATGCGCGCGACGTTTTCGGGCGGATGCAGCCTGTCGCCTTCGATAAAGACGGCGCCCAATGCCGCTGCAAGCGCTTCGCCGACAACCGACTTGCCGCAGCCGGCAACGCCCATCACCACGATGGCGGGTATCGTTCGAACAGTGCTCGCCGGCTTATATGCCACGTCTTTACCGGTCATGCAGGTCAGCGGCTTGCCGGCGCGCGGCCATAGAGCAGCAGCATGGCGACGATGACGACGCCGTAGATGATCTGCCGTCCCGCCTCCGGCATCTGCATGACAGAGAGAATGGACTGCAAGAGGGTGATCAGGATTACCCCGGCGACGGTGCCGAGATAGGAGCCGCGCCCACCGAGGATCGAGGTGCCGCCGAGCACCACCGCGGCGATCGACGGCAGCAGATAGGCATCGCCCATCGACTGCGCCGCCTTGGAGGCATAGCCGGCCAACAGCACGCCGCCGAAGGCGGAGAGCCCGCCCGAAACCGCAAAGGCGACCATCACCACGCGCCTTGTATCGATGCCGGAAAGATAGGCGGCACGCTCGCGATTGCCGATGCCGTAAACGGTGCGGCCGAAGCCGGTGCGGGTCAGCACGAACACCATTGCGGCGCCGATCAGCGCCCAGATGAGGACGGCGTTGGGCACGCCAGGAACGGCAAAGCCGGTCGCCAGATAGCGCATCGCACCGGTCGCCGAATCCTGCGGCGAGAAACCGCCCGTGTAGACCACCATCAGCCCCTGCGCGACGGCGTTGGTGGCAAGCGTGATGATCATCGAGGGAATGCGCAGATAGGCGACGCCGATGCCGTTGACGATGCCGATCAGAACACCGCAGAAGATGCCGAACGGAATGGCAAGCGCCACGCCGACGGTACCGTATGCGGCCGCGGCGCAGGCCATCATGGCGCCGGCCGCCACCGACCAGGGCACCGACAGGTCGATCTGGCCGAGCAGGATGACCAGCATCATGCCGGTCGCGATGACGCCGAGAAACGACGCCATCTTGAGCTGCTGCAAAAGGTATTCAGGCGACAGGAAGCTGCGCGAATAGAGGCTGCCGAGGAACAGCAGCAGCACGATACAGGCGAACGCCGTCAGCACCGCCGGGTCGGCGCGGCGGAGGAATTTCGGCATGCGGCTGGCGAGACCACTCACAGTCGTTTCGCTCACAGGAACCACTCCAGCCGGTTGCGGACCCGAAACAGGGCGAACGCGCCGAGGCTGACCGCGATCAGCAGAATGACGCCCTGGAACAGGGGCTGCCAGAGCGGATCGAAATCGAAGACGAACAGCAGGTCGCCGATGGTGCGGAAGGCAAGCGCGCCGAAGATCGCGCCGATGGCGCTGCCCTTGCCGCCGAACAGCGACACGCCGCCGAGCACGACCGCGGCAATCGAAAACAGCGTATAGGCGTTGCCGCTGGCATAGGCCGCATCACCGGTATAGGTGAAGAACGTCAGGAACAGCCCGCCGATCGCGGCAAGCAGCCCGGCAAGTGCATAGGCGGCGAACTTTCCACGCCGGATCGGCACGCCGGACATGTAGGCCGCCATCTCCGAGGAGCCGGCTGCATAAGCGGCGCGGCCGAGCACCGACCGGCTGAACGGCACCCAGACGACAAGCACGACCGCCAGCAGCGTCACCAGACTCGCCGGCACAATACCAAACAGGCGCCCGGTCAGCGCATCGGCGAGCCCTTCATTGACCGAGCCGCCGGGAAACGGCCGAAGCAGCAGCGCGATGCCGAAATAGACCGCGCCGGTGGCGATGGTGGCGACGATCGGCTGCAGGCGTCCATAGATGACGATCGCACCGTTGATTGCCCCGCACAGCAGCCCGGTGCCGAGCACGGCGAGGACGCCGAAGGCGGTCTCGATGCCGGTGCCGACGACCAGCCACGAGGCCAGGCAGTTGGTCAGCGTGAAGATCATACCGACCGAAAGGTCGATGCCGGCGGTGATCACCACCAGCGTTTGCGCCATGGCGACGAAGGCGAGCAGCACGCCCTTGTTCGAGGCCGTTTGTACGACGTTGGCGGTGAAGCCCGCCGGATGGTTCGAGGTGTAGATGACGAACATGACAACGAAGATGCCGAACGCCAGCAGCGTTCCGCGCTGTTCGGCAAGCCAGTAGCGCCAATCCTTCACGCGTCCGCTCCTTGCTTTGGCATCTCTTCGTGAATGTTGAGCGCGCTGGCGATCAGCGCCCGCTCGGTGATTTCGGCGCCGACCAGTTCGCGCTTGACCGCGCCGTCATAGAGCACCAGCACGCGGTCGCAGCAGCCGATCAGCTCGTCATAGTCGGTCGAATAAAACAGGATCGCCGCGCCCTGGTCGGCAAGCTTGCGCATCAACTGGTAAAGCTCCTGCTTGGTGCCGACATCGATGCCGCGCGTCGGATCGTTGAGCAGGATGATGCGCGGCTGCCGCATCAGCCATTTGGCGATGACGACCTTCTGCTGGTTGCCGCCGGACAGTGCGCCGACCGGAATGTCGAGCCCGGCCGTCTTGATCGCCAGGAGACCAACCATGTCGTCGATCAGCCGCTGCTCGGCGGCGCGATCGATGATGCCGGCCCTGGACAGCCGGTCGAGGGCGGCAAAGGAGAGGTTTTCGCGCACCGTCATCGGCAGCATCAACCCTTCCGTCTTGCGGTCCTCCGGGATCAACGCCATGCCGATCCGGTCATCGCGCGCGGCGGCCGGGCTGGCGATCGCCACCGGCCTGCCGTCGATCAGGATCTGGCCTGACAGGCCGCGCAGCACACCGAAGAAGGCGAGCAGCAATTCGCGCTGACCCTGGCCGTCGAGGCCGCCAAGGCCGACCACCTCGCCCGCCCCGACCGACAGCGAGACATCGTGCAGCCGATCCGTCCAGGACAGGCTGCGCGCCTCGAGAACCGGCGCGGCTGCGGCAGCCGCCCGTGCGGGCTTGGGCGGAAAGATGTGGCTGTATTCGCGCCCGATCATCAGTTCGACGACTTCATTGTCGCTCTTGGTGCCGGCCGCGTAGCTGGCGACATTGCGGCCATTGCGGAACACCGTGCACTGATCGGCCAGCTCGGCGATCTCGTTCATGCGGTGCGATATATAGAGCAGCGCCAGCCCTTCCGAACGCAGCCGCTTCAACACGGCGAAAACTCTGGCGACGTCAGCCGCAGTCAGCGCCGAGGTCGCCTCGTCGAGGATCAGGATGCGTGGCTTGCGCGCCAGTGCCTTGGCGATCTCGACCATCTGCCTTCTTGAAAGGGGAAGATCCTTGACCAGCGCCAGCGGATGGATATCGGAAGCGCCGGCGCGAGCAAGGGCTTCTTCGGCGATGCGGCGCTGCGCCTTGCGGTCGATCATGCCGAAACGCTTCGGCGGATCGGAAATGACGATGTTGTCGGCAACGCTGAGTTCGGGGACGAGCGACAGTTCCTGGAAGATGCAGACGATGCCGGCCTGATTGGCAGCGGCCGGCGAAGCGAAGGTAACTTCGCTTCCGTCCAGCATCATGCGGCCCTCGTCGGGCGCAACGACCCCCGCCATAACCTTGATCAGCGTCGATTTGCCGGCGCCGTTCTCGCCGAGAATGGCGTGGATGCTGCCTGGAGTGACCGACAGTTCGGCCTTCTCCAGCGCCCGCACGCCGCCATAGCGCTTGGATATGCCTTCCATGCGGAAGAGCGGAACCGCACCGTCCATCGGCCCTCCCCAGGCGCTTGGCAATCAGGATGTCGAGCGCCGACGCCGCGGGATTCCCGCGGCGTCGGGCTGTCGGAGTTTACTGGTTTTCCTTGCTCTGGCCCATGATTTCCTGCGCCGTGAAATTGATGCCGCAGGTCGGGAAGGAATTGCCGACGAAGAAATTGTCGGACTGATCGGGGAAGAAATCCTGGCCTGCCTTGAAGTTCGGATCCTCGACGATCGCCAGCGGCAGCTTGACCGCTTGCGGCACGACCTGGCCTTCAAGTGCTGCAATCGCCGTCTTGATGGCAACCGCGACCTGAGCCGGGCCGGTGCCGGCCGACGAGCATTTCAGGCCGTCAGCGGCGAACTTGGCGCAGAATTTGCGGAAGCCGTTCTCCGTCTCGCCGCCGAACGGCACGAACGGATGCTTGGCATCGATCATCGCCTGCACGATGCCGGTATCGCCGCCCTGTCCGGTAATGCCGTCGAAGGGGCCGTTGGTGGCAATGGCATCGGCCGTAGCCTTTTGCGCAACGCCGTCATCCCACTTGCCGACGACCTCGGTGACATCCCATTTCTTGCCGGAAGCGTCGAGAACCTCGTGGATGCCGTTATGGCGATCGGTGTCGACGGACGTGCCGGCGACGCCGCGCACTTCCAGCACCTTGCCGCCGTTCGGCACGTGCTTGACCAGCCAGTTGGCCCACAATTCGCCAAGGCCTTTCTGGTCGACATTGACGTTGATGGCATCCTTGGTGTCGAGGATGTTGTCGAAGGCGACCAGCACCACGCCGGCTTCCTTGGCCCGCTTGATGACAGGACCGAATGCGGTCGGGTTCTGGGCGTTGACGACAATCGCGTCATAGCCGGAATCGATGAAATTGTTGATCGCCGAAATCTGGGCCGGCACGTCTTCGCCGGTCGAGACCACCTTGAATTCCTTGAGCTTGGCCGCGACGTCCGGCTGCGCTGCATAGGCCTTTGCCGTCTGCACCATCTGGATGCGCCAAGTGTTGGCGATATAGCCGTTGGCCAGAGCGATGCGGTACGGGCCGTCTTTCTTGGGGAACTTGAAGAACTGCGTATCGGCCGACCAGGGCGCGAAGCAGTCAGGCTCGGCCGATGGCCCCTTGACGATTTCAGGATCGGCGATCGCCGACGAGCTCAGCATGACGAAAGCAGTGGCGGCAACGATACCGCCAACGAGTGACTTGATCATCGATATTCCTCCCAGTTGCAGTTTTGTTTGTTGTTACGCCGATGAATTTGCGCGTTTCCGGCCCGGCACCTCCCGCCGTACCCGTCGCGCGTTCAGGTGGCCGAATGCCGACCCGATCCCCTCCTTTGCTGCCCGGCTAGTCCCACAAAAACTATCATATTATACATAATAAACAAGCATGAGCTGTCGCTTATGTATAATAAACAGCCTCCCATCGTCGGGGCGAAGTATCGCCCGGCGATAACTGGTAGCGCTACCATGACGTAGTGTAAAGCGCCATTGCGTCGAAGCTCGCTTCAGCGCGCCGTGCTCTCACGTCGCTTGAGTTCGAAGCCAAGGTCGACGACCCGCTGCTCTGGCCTGTTGCCTTCGATCGCCGCAAGCGCCATGGCGACCGCCCGCCGGCCGATCTCGTAGCGGTAGGTCCGAACGCTGGTGACCGACGGAAAGGCCACCTCCATCATGTCGAGATCGTTGAAGCCAACGATGCCGATCGTCTTCGGCACGGCGATCGAAGCGCGATGGCATTCGAACAGCACCCCGAGGGCGATATCGTCATTGTTGCAGAACACCCCATCGAGGCTCGGCACCTTGGCCAGCGCGTCGCGGAACAATTCGCGGCCGAGGGTGACGCTGGAGGGCACCGGCGTCGTGGTGGTGAGCCTCGGATCGAACAGGCCGGCCGCCTCCATCGCCGCGCGATAGCCGGCAAGCCGCCGCTGAGAACGCGGATCCATGCGCGCACCGATGAAGCCGATCCGGCGATAGCCTGCCTCGATCAGATGTTCGGCTGCCGCCTTGCCGCCTTCGAAATGCGAGAAGCCGACCATCATGTCGACCGGATCGGGCCCGGTCTCCATCACCTGCACCACCGGACAGCCTGCCGTTTCCAGCAGTTTTCGCGACGCCGGCGTCTGGTCGATGCCGGCCACGATCAGCGCCGCCGGGCGTTGCGGGCCAAACACCTGCAGCAGCCGCTCTTCCTCAAGGCCGGAATAGTGGGTGTTGCCGAGCTGAATCCGGAAAGGGCCGTCCGACAGGCTGTCGTAGATGCCGCGCACCACTTCGGCAAAGACGTTGTTGGTAAGCGACGGCACCAGAACGCCAAAGACCTCGGCGCGCGCCGAAGCCAGCGCCCGCGCATTCGGGTCGGGCACATAGCCGAGCTCGTTCACGGCGGACTCGATCTGGCGGCGCAGATCTTCCGAGACACGCCCCGGCTCACGCAAGGCGCGCGATACGGTAATGGCGCCGACGCCGGCCTTGCGGGCGACGTCGGCGATGGTCGGGCGGCCGCCGCCGCGGCGTGAGCGCGGCTTGATCACCGTACTCGTCCGGACGCCGGGCAACCGCCCACACGCGACCGTGAAACGATGTTCAGCGTTTTTGAAACTGCTGCCATGCCAAACTGGCCCGTTGCCACACCTTGTCTGGCGTCGCGCAGCCTTCGGCTGTTGTCAAGCGACGGCCGGAGAGACTGTATCCGTACCGCTGTGCTTCAGGCGATCACAGCAGCGCTGCGCCGCGCCTTCCACAGCAGCAGCACCATGGCCAAAATGTTCAGCAGGTTCCAGGCAATGCCGTTGAGGAACGCGGCGGCATAGGAGCCGGTCAGATCGTAGATCCAGCCCGACATCCAGCCGCCGATCGCCATGCCGAAGATGGTCGCCATCATGACGATGCCGACGCGCTGGCCAGCCTCCTTGGCTGGCATATATTCGCGCACGATGATCGCATAACAGGGCACGATGCCGCCTTGCGACAGGCCGAAGACCAGCGAGACGACATAAAGCGAGGCAAGCCCGTCGAACGGGATATAGAACAACAGCGACAGGCATTGCAGCACCGAGCCGATCAGCAGGGTTTTCACGCCGCCGATGCGATCGGCAAGGAAACCCGAGCCAAGCCGGCTGACGACGCCCGCCGCCAGCATGATCGACAGCATATCAGCGCCATGCGCCACGCCGTAGCCGAGATCCATGCAATAGGCGACGATATGGACTTGCGGCATCGACATCGCCACGCAGCAGCCGAGCCCGGCCACGATGAGCAGCGCCTGCAAGGCCGCCGGCGACAGGGAGATCGGCTGGACCACGCGGCTGCCCGGCGATCCCGGAGCCGCCTGGGGCGGTGCGCCGCGCCGGAGCAGCAGGATCAAGGGCACCATGGTGACCAGGCAGACGACGCCGATCGCGGCATAGGTGAAGCGCCAGCCCTCGGTCTGCATGACATAGGGCATCGCCGTCGGCCAGATCGCTCCGGCGAGATAGTTGCCGGATGCGGCAGCCGTCACCGCGACGCCGCGGCGCCGGTTGAACCAGTGCGAGATGTCGGCGATCAGCGGCCCGAAGATCGCCGACGAGCCAACGCCGATCAACAGGCCCTGGATGAGGGTGAACTGCAGGATCGAACTGGTCAACGACGCCAGCAGGAAGCCGGCGCCAAGTGTAATCGCGGCAATCAGCGCCGGAATCCAATACCCCATGCGGTCGATGGCGCGGCCGAACAGCACATTGCCGGCGGCAAAGCCGACCATGGTCGCAGTATAGGGCATAGAGGCAGCGGCGCGATCGACGCCGAATTCTGCCTGCACGGCAGGCAGCACCACGACCACCGCCCACATGCCGACCCCGCCGATCGTTGCCAGCAGCATCGAGATGCCGAGCCGTATCCAGGCATAGGCACTGTCGATGCCGGAACTTGCTGCCTGGTTTGAGGCGATTGGGGTCAAGAGCGTTTCCTGTCCGCGGTTCTTAATCGGCGGTTCTGCCAGTATCGGCGCATTCGCATCGCCGAGCAGCGCCACGACAGGCAAATCCGTGGCTCCAGGGATTCGGGCCGAAGTGGAACAGGGGTGCGCCATAAGGCGTTTTCCCGGCAACGACCTAGTGGAAGGAGTTTGCCATGACCGCGCAACGGAAATGGTCCGCCGACGTCACCGAGCACAGCGACGCGCTGGACCTCGAGGAACACATCTTCGAATCCCACGATCCCAAGAAGATCGCCGCCTCGTTGAAGCGATCGGCCGAGCACAGCGACCGACGCAAGGCAGGGCCGTTTCAATCCGCCATGTCGATGCTGAATTTCTACATCAACCGCGCCGGCAAGAACCTGCCGGCGGCGCAGAAGAAAGTGCTGGAGGACGCCAAAGATGAACTGCGCGTCCTTTTTGGCCGCCCAAAGGAAGACTAGAATCGGTCACCATTAATTGGTTCTGCCAAATTCGGCTGAACTGGACCTAGTGACAGGGCCTCTTTGTCGCCAGTCTGCAGGCTCGGCTTGTATTCCCAAGCCCGCAAAAGCCTGGCGTCATGACGGTGAAGATCGGCATCAATCCCATCACCTGGAGCAATGACGACGTTCCGGCGCTTGGCGGGGATACGTCCTTGGAGACCTGCCTGTCGGAAACGGCGCTGGCCGGCTATCGCGGCACCGAACTCGGCGGCAAATTTCCGCGCCAGGCTGAAGTGCTTGGGCCGCTCCTGTCCTCCTACGGCCTGGAACTCGTCTCCGGCTGGTATGATGGCCGCATTCTCGACCGTACGGTCGACGAGGAATTCGCGGCGATCACCCCGCATCTTCAGCTGTTGCGCGACCTTGGCGCCAGGATCGTCGTCTACGCCGACACCTCGCGCGGTCGCCATGACGGCATTTTCGCACCGATCTCCGAGCGTCCGCGCCTCGCCGACAGGGACTGGCCGTCCTATGGCGAGAAACTGACCGCCCTCGCCGACCGCATGGCCGCATTCGGGGCCGGCATGGCCTTCCACCACCACATGGGCACCATCGTCGAGACGGACGATGAAGTCGACAGGCTGATGGCGGCGACGGGCCGAAGCGTCGGCCTTTTGTTCGATAGCGGCCACTGCCTGTTTTCGGGCGGCGACCCGCAATCGCTGCTGCAACGGCATCTCGACCGTATCGTGCATTTCCATTGCAAGGACGTTCGCAGGGCGGTGCTGGAACGGGCACGCCGCGAGGACATGAGCTTCATGGCGGCGGTAATGGACGGCATTTTTACCGTGCCCGGCGACGGCTCGGTCGATTTCCTGTCATTGCTGAAACTCCTCGCCGCGCGCGGCTATGAAGGCTGGCTCGTTGTCGAAGCCGAGCAGGATCCGGCCAAGGCGCATCCGCTGACCTATGCCAGCAAAGGCTATTTCTCGCTGCTCGCCACCACCCGCGAGGCCGGCTTCGAAGTGGCGACTCGGCAGGCAGAATGACCGGCCCGCATTGCGAGCCGGAGGAACATAATGGGCGCGCGCCTCGATGGGGTTAGCGACGCGAAGGCGCCCGGCGATCCGCGCCGCCTTGCTCCCTGCGCGGCGCGGATCGCAGAATCCCGGCTCTGGATTTCAAACCCCGACTTTCAAGCTTGAGGCCGGCCGGAAGCCGTGCCTTGATGCAACCGAGGAGGAGCGACATGGCTTTCGAAGCTGCGCTTGGCATGGAACGGCTTTGCACCATCCGGGAGATTGCCGAGAAGGCGGAACTTGGCGCCGCCACCGTGCATCGCGCGCTGAAGAACAGCCGCGAGATCAGCCCCGAAACCAGGCGACTGGTGCTCGACACCGTCTGCCGGCTCAACGAGGAAAAGATCGCCCGCGCCGCCCGGTCCGTCGGGGGATAGTGCCGTGGCGGACCACATGCGCCTTTCCCTCGACATCATGTCGGTCGACCGCGCTTCGGAAGAACCGATGCATCGTCAGATCTACGGCGCCTTGCGACGCTTCATCCTTGACGGCCAAATCCCGCAGAACACGCTGCTGCCGTCGACGCGCTCGCTGGCCGAAGATCTGAAGGTCGGGCGCAACACGGTCATCGCCGCCTATGACCAGCTCCTTGCCGAAGGTTTTATCGAGGCGCGTGCCGGATCGGGCACCTGGGTGGCGCCGATCCAGCAGAACCGCCCCTTGGCATCCCTGCGCGCCGGACTGGCAGCGCCGCAAAAGCTGTCGCGGCGTGGCCAGACCATCGTCAACGGCCCGCAGCCGCCACGCAATGCCGGCGTCATCAATTTCCATCCCGGCGTGCCTGAAACGGCATCGTTTCCGTTCACCATCTGGTCAAGCCTTCTGGTGCGCAATGCACGCAGCCGCGACGAGAGCCTGCTTGGTTATCTCTCCTTTGCCGGCCACCCCGGCCTGCGTCAGGCCATTGCCTCGACCATCGGCCTGTCGCGCGGCATCAGCTGCACCGCCGACCAGGTGATCATCGTCACCGGTGCGCAAGCAGCACTCGATCTCGTCTCGCGCGTGCTGATGGACGAAGGCGACCATGTCTGGATGGAGGAGCCCGGCTATCTCGGCGCCAAGAGCGCCTTTCTCGCCAGCGGCGCCAGGCTGGCACCGTTGAAGGTCGACCGGCGCGGCTGGCATCTTGCCGATCCGGAGCTGCCGCCGCCGCGGCTGATCTATGTGACGCCATCCTGTCAGTGGCCGTTCGGCACCATCATGCGCATCGAGGAGCGATTGCAGTTGCTCGACATCGCCGAACGCAACGGCGCCTGGATCGTCGAGGATGACTATGACGGCGAATACCGGTTCCGCGGCCGGCCGGTGCCGGCGCTGCGCGGGCTCGATCATGCCGACCGCGTCGTCTATATCGGCAGCTTCGGCAAGACGCTGATCCCGGCGCTGCGCATCGGTTATCTGATCGTGCCGCGCGAATTGTCGGTGCCCTTCGACCGGGCGGTGAGCATCACCGGTCAGTTCGCGCCGCTGATCCTGCAGGCAACGGTCAACGACTTCATCACCCAGGGCTATTTCGCCACGCATCTCAAACGCATGCGCCGGCTCTATGCGCGCCGGCAGGCGAACTTCGTCAAGCTATGCCAGGAGCATCTGGCCGAATGGCTGACCGTCACGGAAAACGATTCCGGCATGCAGCTGCTGGCGAGCTTCGTCAGGCCCTATAAGGACAGCGACGTGGTTGCCGCGGCCGTCAAGGAAGGGCTCGACGTCCAGGGCATCTCGATCAACTACCATTCCACAGAACCCGAGCACGGCCTGTTGCTCGGCTATGCAGCGATGGACGAACGCCAGATCCTGCGCGCCGTGCTGGCGCTGCGCGCCGCGTTTCTAAGATTGGACAGAAGCTAGAGCCGGCTCTCCATCTCGTTCACCGCGGGGTTGAGTCAATCGCCCGCAGTGATTAGGAAGATGGGGCGTCGGTCCTTGTTTTTCGGCGTTCGCGCAAAGCGCGCTTCCCAAGGCCGAACCACCCCGAAAACCAGAAGCATGCCCACCGCCGGTACGGCGGGCACGCATTCATCTGAACCATGAGGATTGCCATGAGAACCGCATCCTGTGCCTGTGGGCAACTGAGGATCTCCTGTAACGGAGAGCCGCAGCTGGTCGCACAGTGCCACTGCCTCGACTGCCAGAAACGGACCGGCAGCACATACGGCGTCGCCGCCTTCTTTGCGCGCGACAAGGTAGAAGCCGAAGGCGACGCCAGTACCTACAGGCGATCGGCTCGGAGCGGCCATCACGTCATTTTCCATTTCTGCCCGGGCTGCGGCTCGAGCGTCTTCTGGGAGCCCGAGCGAAAGCCTGAATGGATCGCCGTCGCGGTCGGCTGCTTCGCCGATCCCGCCTTTCCGGCCCCGGCGCATGTTGGGTGGGAAGAACGGCGTCATCCCTGGGTTTCCGGTTAGCGACGCCAACCCGCCAGGGCAGCGCTTTATCTTACTGGTTGATCTCGGGTTCAACGAGCTTCGCCAGATTTCGCAGCGACTCCTGCCAGCCGAGATAGCAGGCCTCAACCGGGATGGCGTCTGGAATACCTGCCTGCGTGATATTCACTTCGGTGCCGACCGACACTTTCTTCAATGTCACGGTCACCTCGATCTCGCCGGCCAGGTTGGGGTCGTCGAAGCGGTCGGTGTAGCGCAGCTGCTCATTGGGGACGAGCTCGACATATTCGCCGCCGAACGAGTGGCTGTCGCCGGTGGTGAAGTTGCGGAAGGACATTTTGAACGTACCGCCGACTTTCGCCTCGAAGTGATGAACCGTGCAGGTGAAGCCGTTCGGCGGAAGCCATTTCGCAAGTGCATCTGCTTCGAGGAACGCGCGGTAGACTTTCTCCGGGCTTGTTGTCAGAACGCGGTGCAGCCGTACGGTGCCGGGCATATCGTTAATCCTCCGTGTTGGTGATCGATGCCCCCTAGGACGAGCGGAGCCCGGCCTATCCGACACGGGCCTGCGGATTTTTTGGCGACCGGTAATGCCGGCCGGAATCCTCGCCCGGCCGCCGGACAAGGAACTCGACCGCAGGGTAGCAAACCGCGCCGGATCTGGTCTAGTTCACACTGTCGAACTTCTGCAGATCAACCGGTGCCGCCTTGCGCAATTCGATATCATCGAGCGAAGCATTCTCCAGCGCCACCCGCACCGCCGCGTCGATGTTGTGGATCATGTCCTGAATGTCGGCATCGCTGTGCGCCGGGTTCATGGCGACCATCACGGTACGGTTGAGGATGTCGAGCGAGCGCTTGCCGAGGTCGTCGGGATAATCCAGCCGCAGGCCCTGGTTCTCGGGCAGTGCGTAAGGATTGAGCGCCGGATGATGCGCGCCTTCATGCATCAGCACCTGGTCCCACTGGGTGAAATTGTGACGGCCGGTCTTGCCGGCAACGACGCTCGGAATGGTCTTCGAAAAAGTCTGCGCCGCCTGCTCGCTCGGCAGCAGGTACATCACCTGTGCGGCACAATCGTCGTCCGCGCTGTTCATCGGCGACGGTGTCAGCCCAAGATTGTCGAGATGGCGGGTGCCGGCCAGCACCTTCTTTTTCTCGGCCCGCATCGCCTCGATGATGCCGTCCAGCCGGTCGAGTTGGACGTTGAGCATCGCCCCCATCAGTTCGGAAGCACGCGCGCCGATGCCGGCGAAGGGTTTGATGCTGTCGCTTCTGCCCTGCCAATAGAAATGGCAAGGGTCGATGGCGCAGCGCGCCCGCTCCGCCACTTTCGGATCGCTGGTGGCGATGCCGCCGCCCTCACCCGAGGTCATGTTCTTGAAATAGTTGAAGGAATAGGCGCCGGCATGGCCGATCGAGCCGAGCTTGCGGCCCTCATAGCCGCCGCCGATGCCTTGGCAGACATCCTCCAGCACCAGCAAGCCGCGCTTGGCAGCAATGTCCATGATCGCATTCATGTTGCAGGCCGCGCCCCACATATGCACCGGGATGATCGCCCTGGTGCGCGGCCCGATGGCGTCGCGCAAAGCGATGGGATCGATGGTCAGGCTCTCGTCGATATCGACGATGACGGGAATGGCCCCGACCGACAGCACCGCGGTCGCTGTCGCCATATAGGTGTGCGCGGGAACCAGCACTTCGTCCCCCGGGCCGATGCCGAGCCCGATCAGGCCGGCGGCGAGCCCATAGGTGCCGCTGGCGGCCAGTGCGAAATGCTCGACGCCAAGATGCTGCGCATAGCGGGCCTCGAAGCGGTCGCATTCGCTGTCCTTGCCGTAACGAAACAGCGCGCCCGAGCGGATCACCCTGGCAATGGCTTCGATTTCCTCTTCGCCGGCGGTGTACATGACAGGCCTCCAAGGCTCTTGATAATGTGGTCGCTTGATGGTGTGGACAGCTGTAGGCTTGTCGGCACAGTTTGAAAGAACCACTCCGCCGCTATTCGACCAAGCCATCTGCGCCCGGAAGACGGTTCCTATGACTGGTTTTGAACCGTGATTGGGGAAATCGGTAGCTAAGTGTCTCAGCCGGCAGGCAAATCGTACCCATCCGAATTCGCCAAAGTGGCCCTGTCGGAAACCCAACTTTCGGCGTTCCATTCCGGCCAGTTGGGCAAACGGTTGGTTCCATGAAATACGGGACACACTTTGGAAGACCCTCGAAACCGGCGCGCCGGCGGGAAGGCGGCCGGTCGTGAACGCCGCCGGCTCCAGCAAACGGATCGTGCTCCACGAGGACGATGTCGGCATGTGCCACGGCGCCAACAGCGCCTTCCTCGAATTGAGCGGGCTGGGTGTCTGCAGTTCCGGCGCGGTGATGGTGCCATGCCCGTGGTTCCTCGAAATGGCCGAGAGCGCCGTCGCCAAACCTGCCCTTGACCTTGGCGTTCACCTGACGCTGAACAGCGAGAAGCAGCATTACAAATGGCGGCCGTTGACCGCGCCGTCGCGGGCGGCCGGCCTGACCGACGAGTTCGGCTTCTTCTGGCCCGACGTGGCGACCACGCGCCGCAAGGCGGTGCCGCAGGCGGTCGAGGCCGAGCTTCGCGCCCAGATCGACACCGCCTATCGCGCCGGCATCGACGTCACCCATCTCGACGCGCATATGGGCGCGGCATTGTCGCCGGAATTTTGCGACATCTACATCAAGCTCGGGCTCGAATATCAGCTGCCCGTGCTGTTGACCAAGACCCTGTCCGCCTATTCCCCCAACGACAATCTGGTCGGCGTCACCGAGGAGGCGTTCCAGCGCGGCGTGGCGCTGGCCCGTGCCGGCGGCTTTGCCATTTTCGACGCCGCCATCCAGACGACCTGGGGCCGGCCGCGTTCCAGGCCGATCGAGCCGGCTTACAAAGCGCTCATCGAGGGTGTGCGCGAGGGCCTGACCTTCTTTTGCCTGCATTGCAACGCGCCCGGTGAACTCGAGCTGATCGAGCCGCGCTCCGCCTATATCCGCACCGAAGAGTACGAGCTGTTCCGCGACCAGGGCTTTCGCGACTGGCTCGCCGCACAGCCGATCGACGTCATCGGCATGAAGCCGTTGCGCGAGGAGCTTCGCGCCGCACTCTCGGCCGGGCGATTATCAACGACAGCCCGCGGCAACACCGCGGGCGAACAGCGATTGGCGTCGGCAAAGGCCCGCAAAGCGGCCACCCGATCCGCGACGTGAGCCGATCGTCGCGGCCGGAAAACGGCGCCAGAGGGATTGGAACTGCAACGACAAATGGGAGAATAAGATGAAAACTCTTCTGAAAGTGGCATTGGGCGCCTTCGTCTCGGCGGGCCTGATGACAGGCATTGCGCATGCCGCGGGGCTCAAGGATCCGAAGGACGTGCGCATCACCTTCGTGGTGCATGGGTCGGCGTCCGATCCCTATTGGTCGGTGGTCAAGCGCGGCGTCGATGACGCGGCCGCCCTTACCGGCGCCAAGGTCGAATATTACGCGCCGCAGGTCTTCGACGTGGTCGAGCAGGCCCGGCTTCTCGACGCCGCCATCGCCACCAAGCCGGACGGTATCGCCGTCTCCATCGCCGACGCCAATGCGCTCGGCAAATCGGTCAAATCCGGGCTTGCCGCCAATATTCCCATGGTGGTTCTGGATTCCGGCGAAAAGGAAGGCGCCGAGCTCGGCACTACGCTCTATGTCGGCACCGTTTCCGAATATGATTCCGGCAAGAAGGCCGGCGAGCGGCTGGCCAAGGAAGGCACGCTCAAGGTCGTCTGCATCAACCACGAGGTCGGCAATGTCAGCCTCGACCAGCGCTGCCAGGGCCTCAATGACGGGCTGAAGCCCTCCGGCGGCGGCACCGAGGTTCTGGCCGTGGCGCCCGATCCCGCAGACATCCAGCGCCGCACGGAAGCCTATCTGTCGGCGCATCCCGACACGCAGGCCGTCTTTGCGCTCGGCGCCACCGCCGCCAACCCGCTGATCCCGATGTTCCGCGACAAGGAACTGTTCGGCAAGCTCAAGCTCTACACATTCGACATCAGCCCGGAGGTTCTCGACTCTGTCGTCGCCGGCGAAATGGGCTTCGGCATGGACGCCCAGCAATATCTGATGGGCTATCTGCCGGTGATCTATCTGGTCGAGCAGGCAACGCACGGCTTCTGGCCGCAGAACAACGCCTATACCGGACCGCTGTTCATAGACTCACCGGAAAAAGCCAAGGCGATCCTGGCGCTCGCCAAAGAGGGCATCCGCTAGGCAAGCGCTCCGACGGAACGGGAGAATGCGCCAAGCGCTCTCCCGATCCGTTCGAAGATTGCGAATTGAGCGATTGGAGAGCCTAATGGCGGTCGTGGAAGACAAGGCGATACCTCCGGGCGAACTGAAGGCGACCGACCGCTTCGGCATGACGTCGAAGCGGGCCGCCGGCGCCGACGAGCGGCTGGCCAGCACCGGCAAGCTGACCCAGTGGCTGCGCCGGCCGGAAGCCGGTGCCGCCGGTGGGCTGCTTGCGACGATCATCATCTTTGCGCTGCTGCCGGGCGCGGCAAACCTCTATTCGCTGCAGGGATCGATGACATTCCTGACGCTGTCGGCGGAGCTCGGCATCGTCGCCACCGCGGCAGCACTCCTCATCATCGCCGGCGAGTTCGATCTTTCGGTCGGCTCCATGGTCGGCTTTGCCGGTGTCGTCATCGGGCTGACGGTGAAGTACTGGGGCCTGCCGCTATGGGGTGGCATCGCCTGTGCCTTCGCCGTTGCCATCCTCACCGGCTATCTCAACGGCCTGATCGTGGTGAAGACGCGCCTGCCCTCCTTCATCGTCACGCTCGCCACGCTCTATATCCTGCGCGGACTGTCGATCGGCATCACCCGCGCCGTCACCGGCCGCACCCAGATCCCCTACATACTCGAAGGCGCACCGGACCCGGCGACGGCCGGCATTTTCAACGGCCATCTGCTCACCAGCCTGTTCCGCTGGATGGGCGCGCAAGGCTGGATCGCCACCCGCAGCGACGGCATTCCCTTCGTCGCCGGCATTCCGATGTCGATCGTCTGGTGGCTCGGCCTGACGGCGCTGGCCGGCTACGTGCTCACCCAGACGAAATACGGCAACTGGATCTTCGCCACCGGCGGCGACCTGATCGCAGCCCGCAACGTCGGCGTGCCGGTCGATCGCGTAAAGATCAGCCTGTTCGTCTACACCGCTTGCGCGGCGACACTGCTTGCCACCATCCAGGTGATGGAGGCGGGCTCCGCCGACACCACGCGCGGCCTGCTCAAGGAATTCGAGGCGATCATCGCCGCCGTCATCGGCGGCGTGCTGCTCACAGGCGGTTACGGCACCGTCTATGGCGTGCTGTTCGGCGCGCTGATCTTCGGGCTGGTGCAGATGGGTATCTTCTACACCGGCATCGACACCGACTGGTTCAAGGTCTTCCTCGGCATCGTCATCCTGATGGCCGTGCTGGTCAACAACTACATCAGGCTGAAGGCGCTCGGCCGCGGAGGTGGCAAATGACCGAACCGGCCCAAATGACCGAACCGGCAATGGAACTGCGCGGCGTCAGCGTCAATTTCGGCTCGGTGCGCGCCCTCCAGGACATCGACATCAAGGTCTATCCGGGCGAGGTCCACTGCCTGCTCGGCGATAACGGCGCCGGCAAGTCGACGCTGATCAAGGTTTTGTCCGGCGTCTATCGGCCGAGCAAGGGCGAAATCCTGGTCGACGGCAAGCCGGTCACCTTCCGCAGCCCGCGCGACGCGCAGGAGCTCGGCGTGGCAACGGTGTTCCAGGACCTCGGCATGATCTCGCTGATGTCGATCACCCGTAACTTCTTCCTCGGCCGCGAGCCGACCAAAAGCAGCCTGCCCTTCTCGCGCATCGACAAAGAGCGCGCCAACACCATCGCCAGGCAGGCGATGGCCGATATCGGCATCGACGTGCGCGATCCGACGCAGGCCGTCGGCACGCTGTCGGGCGGCGAGCGCCAGTCGGTGGCGATCGCCCGCGCCGTGCATTTTGGCGCGCGCGTGCTGATCCTCGACGAGCCGACCTCGGCACTCGGCGTCCACCAGGCGGCGATGGTGCTGAAATTCATCATCGAAGCGCGCATGCGGGGCCTGGCCGTCATCTTCATCAGCCACAACATCCACCATGCCTATCCGGTCGGCGACACCTTCACGCTGCTCAACCGCGGCCGCAATCGCGGCACCTACGCCAAGTCCGAGATCTCACGCGACGAGGTCATCTCGATCATGTCGGGCGGCGAGGATCTGAAGGCGGTCGAGGCGGAGATTGCCGGCCTGCTCGCCCAGATCGGCAACCGGCCGCCTGCGGCGCCTTGAGCTGACAATCGGACATTGCGGGGAATGATCCAATGAGCAGGATACGCGTCGGGGTCGTCGGCGCCGGCATGATCTCGCAGGTCGAGCATATCCCCAATCTGCTGCGCCTCGGTGAATTGTTCGAGCTGGTCGGCGTCGCCGATCCCTCCAGGATTTCGCGGCAGTTCGTCACCGACACCCATGGCATTGCCAATTTCGAAACGATCGACCAGCTCTTCGACCAACGCCTCGACGCGGTGGTGATCGGCTCGCCGGACCCGCTACATCACGAACAGGTGCTGGCGACGCTGGCGCGGGGCCTGCATGTCTTTTGCGAAAAGCCGCTCTGCTATTCGCTGGCGGAAATCGCCGAGATCGTCGCCGCGCGCGATGCCGCCAGGAAAATCATGCAAGTCGGCTATATGAAGCGCTTCGATCCGAGCTACCGGCTGGCGCTCGCTTCGCTGCCTGGAACATCAAGCACGCTGCGCGCGGTCTCGGTGGAAGTGAAGGATCCCGACGCCTGGCCGTTCATCGCCCATCAGCCCTACAGGCGCGGTACCGATATCCCAAAAGACATGATCGCCGCTGTCGCGGCCAAGCAGAAGCGCCAGGTCGAAGACGCCATCGGTGTTCCCGGGACCGACCTCGCTTTCCGTGGATTTACCGGTGCTTACAGCTCGGCCTTGATTCACGACGTCAATGCCGTCCACGGCCTGCTCGACGCGCTCGGCGTGCCGGACGGCGAGGTCGTCGGCGCGCAGATGTTTGCCAATGGCGACGGCGGCCAGGGCGCCGTCAAGCTGCTGGATGGGCAGGCGCTGTGGACCATGACCCACCTCACCGTGCCCAAGCTCGCCGACTACAAGGAGCGGATCACGCTGTTCTTCGACGATGCCAGCCTCGAGCTCGAATTCCCCTCGCCCTGGCTCAACCATCATCCGACCCGGCTGACGGTGACGACCTCGGACGGTCACACGCTGTCGAAGAAAGATTTGCGTGCCGGTTACGCCGAAGCCTTCGTCGAAGAGATGCGTGGCTTCTGGGCAGCGATCGTCAATGGCGATGCGGTCGTCAACCCAGCCGAACACGCCGCCCGCGACCAGGCGCTGCTGATCGGGCTGACCCGGCGGCATCTCGCGACCGCACCCTTCGACTGAGCACTCCACCTGTAGCCGAACGGCGCTATCTGGACTTGATGACGCTGTCGGTATTGGCCAGCAGCTTGCGCACCGCATTGCGCGCCGCGTCCGGCCGCTGCAGACGGATGCTCTTCTCGATTGCCTCATGCAGCCTCTGCGCATGCTGCAAATCGTCGAGTTCCCGCGTGGTATAAGCAAATAGATGATCGAATGCTGATTCGATCAGCACGCCGAGCGGCACCAGCAGGTCGTTGCCCGAGGCCCGCAGGATGGCGAGATGAAAACGCGTGTCGGCGCGCGTGCGCTCCTGCAGGTTGGTCGCCTCGCCCATCTCGCGGCAGGCCTGGCTGATCTCGGCCATCTGCTCGTCGGTGCGCCGCATGGCGGCAAAAGCGCTGGCCTCCGGCTCGATGATGTGGCGGAACTCCTGCACCGTCCGGAGGAACACCTCGCGGTCCGGCGAGGTCGCATACCAGGCCAGCACGTCGCGATCGAGCAGGTTCCAGCGTTCCTTCGGCTCGACCCAGCTGCCGATTTTGGGACGTGACGACAGCAAGCTCTTCGCCATCAGCATTTTTATGGCTTCGCGCACCGCCGAGCGGCTGACGTCGAAGGTCTCGGACCATTTGGCTTCGTTGGGCAGGATGGTTCCCGGCGGATAATCGCCGCGCACGATCCTCAGCCCGATTTCGTTGGCGAGCGACGCATGCACGCTCGAGCCCGGCATGCGCGCCGCATCGGCCCGGCGGATACCGCTCGTGCGTTCGGCGAACGCCTCGGCCGCTGTCTTTCCCTTATTCGGCTTCGCGTCCTGCATGGCTCCACAAAGTCCGGATTTGGAGGCGTGTCAAGGAGATGAAATCGCCGGCAATATCTCAGCTTGATTTTCCGCATCCGTCGCCTCGCCGACACCGCGCTTTGCCGAGCCTTCACGCCGGGGAGGCACGAACGGCTTCTCCTTGTCCCGACTGAATTCCTCGATCAGGAAATCAAGGAAGACGCGGATTTTCGGGGCGAGATGCTGGCGTGCCGGATAGACCGCGTAGAGCGTGGTTTCGACCTTGTCCCAGTCATCCAGAGCCGATTGCAGCCGGCCTGCTTTCAGGTCGCTTTCGACATAGAGATAAGGGATCAGGCTGACGCCGAAGCCGGCGCGCAGCGCATCGCGCACGGCAAGGCTTGACGAGACCGAATATCGTCCGTCGATGGCGATCCGCTCGGCTCGGCCGTCCTTGCGGAACTCCCATATGTCCGCATGCCCCGAGAGGCTGAACCGGATGCAATTGGCCGCCTTCAAATCGGCGGGCGTTTTGGGCCGGCCATGCTTCTCGAAATAGGACGGAGCTGCGCAAATCACATGCGGCATGATCGCAAGCTTTCGGGCGACCAGGCTGGAATCCTCGAGATTGTCGCTGCCGCGAATGGCAAGGTCAAATCCCTCCCGCACGATATCGACGCGCCTGTCGTCAAGGTGCAGATCGAGCTTCAAATCGGGATAGCGCGATAGAAACGCGGGCATGGCAGCCGAAAGCCGCGTCAACGTGACAGTCATCGGCGCGCTGACCCGCAACGTGCCGCTCGGCGCCGTCTTGATCGGGCCGAGCACCTGGTCGGCCCTGGCCAGCGCATCGAGCCCCTGCGTGACATGCTCCAGGTAGATCCTGCCCTCTTCAGTCAGCGCCATGCGCCGCGTTGTCCGGTTGATGAGCCGCACCCCCAGATCCGCCTCCAGCTCGGCGATATTCTTGCTGATCGCGGGAGGCGAGAGACCGAGCCGCCGTCCGGCTTCGGCAAAACTGTTCAGTTCCGCCACCTGGCGGAAAACCTGCAGCGCAGTCAGGCGATCCATCTCACCATTCTCTTCTAGTAAATAATGTCTTTCAATTATCGCATATTATCGCTCATTGGTAAATTCTCTATCTGCTATCCGAACGGCTTGCTCAATTTCGGAATGACATGATGACCAACCCCGCAATCTCCCTTATCGAGCGACGCATGTCGGCCAATCGGTTCGATGCCTCGCATGCATTGACGGATGCCGAGGTCGAGGAACTGGCACGCCTCGCAACGCGCGCGCCAAGCGCCTACAACCTTCAGAATTGGCGTTTCATCGCCGTGCGGACGCCGGAAGCAAAGGCGCGGTTGCGCAGCCTGGCCCACGGCCAGGTCAAGGTGCAGGAAGCAGCGGTCACCTTCATCATCTGCGGCGTACTCCCCGACCACGCTGCCCTCAATGCAAGGCTGCGTCCTTTCGTGGAAGCCGGCTTCATGCCGGTGGATATGGCTTCGGGCTGGCAGGAAGGCGCCCGCGCACAATATGCCGATCCTCTAGCGGCCCGCGACGAAGCGGTGCGCTCGGCAACGCTTGGCGCCGCAACGCTGATTTTCGCGGCCGAAGCGCTGGGCCTCGGCTCCGGTCCGATGGCCGGCTTCGACGCCGAAGGCGTGGCCCGCGAGTTTGGCCTTGGGCGCAATGAAGTGCCGGTGATGCTCATCGCGGTCGGCCGCGCCGCGCCCGGAAACTGGCCGCAAAAGCCGCGCCGCCCTCTTGCCGAAGTTCTGGAAATCTTATGAAAACGCACCGTTCCGATCTGCTGCTTACAGCCATCGCACCCGCGATATGGGGCAGCACCTATATCGTCACCACGCAGTTCCTGCCGAACTTCTCGCCGATGACGGTAGCAATGCTGCGAGCCCTGCCCGCCGGATTGCTGCTGCTGGCGATCGTTCGGCAACTGCCAACGGGCATATGGTGGCTGCGCAGTTTCATCCTCGGAGCCCTCAACATCTCGATCTTCCTGAGCATGTTGTTTGTCGCCGCCTACCGGCTTCCGGGCGGGGTCGCGGCGACCGTGCTGTCGGTCCAGCCGTTGATTGTGATTTTCCTCGCTGCTGCCCTGCTTGCCAGCCCTGTCCGCCGGTTGGCGATCGTCGCCGCCCTTGTCGGGATCGCCGGTGTCGCGTTGCTGGTGCTGACCCCGAACGCGACGCTCGATGCGCCCGGCGTTGCCGCCGGCCTCGCCGGGGCGGCCTCAATGGCCTTCGGAAGCGTGTTGAGCCGCAAGTGGCAGCCGCCAGCATCGCTGCTCGCCTTTACGGCATGGCAACTGACTGCCGGTGGTCTCCTTCTCGTTCCGGTGGTCCTGCTTTTCGAACCACCCATCCCGCTCCCGACCGCGGCCAATCTGCTTGGACTGGTGTGGCTCGGCCTGATCGGTGCGGCGCTGACTTATGTCCTCTGGTTCCGGGGCATTGCGCGACTCGAATCCGCAGTGGTGTCATCGCTGCTTTTCCTCAGCCCGGTGACCGCCGTGCTGCTTGGATGGGTATTCCTGGATCAGACACTGACCTTGCCTCAAATCGCCGGCGTCGTTTTCGTCATCGGCAGCATCTGGCTGGCTCAACGGCCCAATGGCAAGGAGTCCTAATGCATGTCGCGCACAAGTGTGCAGCGGTTTTGCGATAACGACATGCATCAAAACAAGAACCGAAAGCGCGTCGCATGAGGCCGGTCGAACGCGCGCGTTTTAGGCCGCCGACTTGTGTCGGCGGATTGTCCGGCACTATGGTCAAGCGGCATAGCCGGAGGATCTGCCGATGCCACAACGCCCCTATGATGAGCGGCTGCTCCGTCAGGCGTTCGAAGTCGCGCGCAGGGCCCGCGATGCCGGCGAACATCCCTTTGGTTCGCTTCTCGCCGACAAGGACGGCAATGTGTTGCGCGAGCAGCCCAACGCTTACAAAGCCGGCGGGGGCGACCGCACCGCTCATGCCGAAAGGCTGCTGGCGTCGTGGGCGGGGATGAATGTCAGTCTCGAAAAGCTGGCTTCCTGCACCCTCTACACTTCGGCCGAACCTTGCGCGATGTGCTCCGGGACAATCTATTGGGCGGGCATCGGACGGGTCGTCTTTGGGCAGAGCGAACATGACCTCAAGGGGTTGACGGGCGCACATGTCGAGAACCCCACACTCGACCTGCCCTGCAGGATCGTCTTCGAAGCTGGGCAGCGTCCGACTGAAGTCGTCGGCCCGCTGCTTGCCGATGAAGCGGCACAACTCCAGGCCGAATTCTGGAACGACAAGTAGCTCAATTGCCGCGCGGCGGGAAACGAGTGAGTGCTAGGCTCAGGACTTATTGATTAAAAGTATTGTCCCCTTCAAACAAGTGAAGCGGGGATCATCGGGGAGCCTTAACCCCTTTGGGCCTAAAGAGCAGCGGGGATGGGGTTGCCGGTTCCATCCCTGCTCAACTGCGAGATGCGCAATCGGCCAGCTGAGATTTCCTCCCCGTCGCGAACGACTACGACCACGAGTTTTGCAGGCTCCTGGAAGACCAAGGTTGACAGTTGAATGTTCATGCTAAGAGCCAATAATTTGACTGCATCCTTCTCAAATTCGAGGGGTCCTCTCTGGGGGATGATGTCGGTCTTCGGCACTGGAGCTTCTATCAAATCAACTACCCCACCGGCCTTGGATTCAAGACGAACTTTTATCGCGAGGGTAGGCAAAGTTTCTGGATACGGCTCAAGGTATTTAATCAGACACCATAGCCCAGTGGGCAACGCCCACGGCAAAGGTCCGTCGAATAAAACGACATCATTATAGACCCCTATGTGCAGTTGCTTCCCGTTGGCCTCCTGTCGAAGGTCATCGCAAAACACGACGCTAGCATGGGGGTTCAAAATCATGCTGCCTCAAGGCGTATTGAGACCGCACTGACGGTATCGGTTCCCGGCAGGATGGGATGCTGCCCGGAACTTGGTGTGGTCCCCGCTCCGAGCGTGAGCGGCTGTATCTCGCCCGCGGGCCCAAACCGACGGTTCATTTTTCTGTCTACGACCACAACCTCTACGTCTACCTCAAGGGCAATCGCGAGGTCCGAGATAGTGTCTATTTCCCAGTTCGGCTTTGTTCCTGAAAACCAGCGAGAGACCGCAGACTTGTTAATTCCGAGGCGATCAGCAAGCTGACTGAGGGTGAGCCCCGTTTCCGCTTTCCTGGCTTGGATGACCGCCCAAAAGGCACTCACAAAAGCCGAACGAAGCATCCCACGTTCGAACTCTTGAACGAACGCTTGGTCGGAAACCTTATTAGATTTTTTCATCCACATCTCGACACATTCCCTTCACGTACTCTAACGCTGTTGCTGCACGAAAAGGTTGCGCATTACCCATGGTGTTGCCCCAAAGATCGGGGATTCCAGCGGCGGTTTCGCTATAGTTCTTTTTGATTCCTAGCCAGTGTCGGCAATGCAGTCCTAAACCTATGAATACACCGGCGTCGAGGAACCTACCGAATAGACGCACTTGGACATGCCTGGGCTTTCGCGCACAAATTACCCAGACCTCGTCAACAGAATGCAGCCGTTCGATGTCTGGCCCCCGCTCGTCTGGGTCTCCTTTGAGGCTTGCCGTCACGAACCAACCGAAACAAAAAATCGCGATCAGTTCTTCCATTTTCGCCATCGGCAAATGGCTTAAGTCGGGATCCTTCCCAGCTAATCCTCTATAAACATTTGGCGTCACATACAGAAACCGCTTGGCCTCCACCTTCTGGTTAAGCGCAGGCCGCGCGACGAGCCGACCGGTTTCGACCGCCCGATACAAAATAGAGTTAGTTGCGTTTAAAGTCAACAATTTCCCCCGCTGGCCGCACCGTTCCTCTCGAATGGGGAAATGTGTTATTACCAGCCAGGAGATAGCCTATGTCAGATTCGAGCTTGAGTCAGGCCCTGCGAGCAAATCGATTGGAAGATTTCATCAAGCAACGGAAGCCAAAGGCGTTGGCCCTGTGGATAAAGCCGTTCTTATTCACGCCCCCCAAGTCATCAAACACAAGACAGGATCAGATCAACATCGCGTTCTGCATCAGGCGATAGTTCGACCGGAAAGTGAATTCGGCAAGGTAGCGATCCATGTATTTGGCCGGCGCGTGAATGTGGTCGAGCGAACCGAGTTCTTGAACAGGCTCCAAAAAATCTCAACATAATTGGTCGAAAGGAATTCGCCGGTGGCGTTGTAGAACGTCGACCAAATGTTTTTGCAGTGCCTCACGGTGCCGAGCTTGTACCCGTCACCCTCTATAACCCATAGGACATGAGTTCGTCGGTCGAGACGACAGAGCCCTTCTCAACTCGCGTCGGGGCTGGCCCAGTGCCGCCATCGCGTCAGCTGCGCCCGTCAGCTCGTCTTGACATATTTTCGCCAGCTGTGCTCCGGCCGAAAGCCGAGCATATCCCGTGCCTTGCGGTTGGAGAGCAGCGTCTCGTATTCGCCAAGTTCCCCCTTGACCGGCACATCGGGATAAAACCGCTTCAGGAGTTCGGCTGTCGGCAGATCGGACGAGGTGTCGTCGTTGGCCGCGTTGAACACCTGATAGCCGAGCCCGTCCTTTTCGATGGCGCGCAGCGTGATCTGGCCGAGATCGCGCGCGTCGATATAGCTCCAGGCGATGCGCTTGCGGAAACCTGGATCGGCGAACCATTTCGGAAACAGCGAATATTCGTGCGGCTCGATGACGTTGCCGATGCGCAAGGCATAAATGTCGAAGCCGCTGCGCAGGGCAAAGGCGCGCGCCGTCTTCTCGTTGACGACCTTGGACAGCGCGTAGCTGTCCATCGGGTCGACGTCGTACTCCTCGTCGAGCGGAAAATGCGTCGGGTTGCGCGGCTCGTTGGCGAAGACCAGCCCGTAGGTCGTTTCGCTGGAGGCGATCACCACCTTGCGGATGCCGAGCTTCACCGCGGCCTCGATGACGTTGTAGGTGCCGAGCGCGTTGATGCGGAACACCTCATTGTCGGGCGTGATCATGATGCGCGGGATCGCCGCGAAATGCACCACGGCATCGACCGGCTGCGTACGCAGCGAAGGGTCGAATTCATGCAGGCCGATATAGCTCGACAGCGCATTGAACACCTGCCCGCTGTCGGTGATGTCGGTGATCAGCGTGCGCACCTTGGGATTGTCGAGCGGCTTGGTGTCGATGTTGAGCACCTGGCAGCCCTGCTCGACCAGATACTGCACGACGTGGCGCCCGGCCTTGCCGCTGCCGCCGGTGAACATGATCCGCTTCGTCATTTTGCTCTCCCTAAGATTCATGTGTATTGTCAGACAATACCGAACTCTGCAATCGCCTGCCATGGCATGCGGCAAAAACCCGCTTCAACAATTCGCCGGCAATGTGCAGCGCCGTCATCCATCACTGCAAATAGGACGAAACGACATGAACACGACCGCCGCGAGCGAAAAGATCGGCTTCATCGGGCTTGGCCTGATGGGGCACGGGATAGCGAAGAACATCGTCGACAAGGGCTATCCGCTGACGTTTCTCGGCCGCAAGAACCGCACGCCGGCGGAAGACCTTCTCGGCCGCGGCGCCAGGGAAGCGGCAACCTCGAGCGATGTCGCGGCGGGATCGACGGTTGTCTTCATCTGCGTCACCGGCTCGCGCGAGGTCGAAGCCATCATCCGCGGCCCAGGCGGCCTCAAGGAAGGCCTGAAGCCGGGATCGGTCGTCGTCGACTGCTCGACCTCGGATCCTGTCTCGACGGTGGCGCTGGCCGCCGAACTCAAGGCGCTCGGCGTCGACTATGTCGATGCCCCGCTCAGCCGCACGCCGAAGGAGGCCTGGGAAGGCACGCTCGATGCCATGGTCGGCGCCCCCGATGCGGTTTTTGCCCGGCTGAAGCCGGTGCTCGAAACCTGGGCCGGGCGCATCGTCCATATCGGCGACACCGGTGACGGCCATCGCATGAAGCTGCTCAACAATTTCATCTCGCTCGGCTACGCCGCGATCTATTCCGAGGCGCTGGCGCTGGCGCAGAAGGTCGGCATCTCGCCGCCGCGCTTCGACAGCGTCATCCGCAACGGCCGCATGGATTGCGGCTTCTACCAGACCTTCATGCGCTGGACGCTGGAAGGCGACCGCGACGCGCACAAATTCACCATCGCCAATGCCTTCAAGGATCTCACCTATCTCGAGTCCATGGCGGGTGCTGCCGGCATCGCCAACCCGCTCGGCAACGCCACCAAGAACGCCTTCGCCGGCGCCTTTGCCACCGGCCCCGCCGATCAGTACGTGCCGATGCTGGCGACGCATATCGGCAAGGTCAACGGCGTCGACCTCATGCCGACCAGGGATGGCAAGAAGCAGACGATCTGAGAACGTTGGGATTAACGCCTGGGAGTGTCGCAACTGCAAACGTTCGCTGCCGACCAGCTACATCCGCCAATCTCCAACGCTGGCGATTAGCATATGACACCACACCTTCGTCATCCCAGGGCGGAGCAGGAGCGAAGCGACGTCGCGCAGACCCTGGGATCCATGCCGTGACATCAGCCGAAGAATGCAGCGGCTCAGAACGGCGCTTGTATCCGCCATTGCGCTCGTCGCCCTTCCACCATGACCGCGAGCCAGAAGCTGCGGAAGCGCTGGCTCCGCCAATGGAAGACCGAATTGATCGAGACGACCAGTCCCAGAGTGCTTCGAGCTTTTTCGCAGGACCGGGTGGCAGCGTTTGGTTCTGGTCTGCTGGAGCACTGCCGCAAGGTAACGGCATGGATCCCAGGGTCTGCGCCGCGTCGCTTCGCTCCTTGCTCCGCCCAGGGATGACGAAGGGAGGGTTTCGGCTAATCTCCTAAATTTGCGATTTGCGACTGACGGGAATGATCGACCTTCGTTGCTGGTTGACCTGACTTACACGCAGTTGGCTGAGAAACGATCGAATCAGCACCGAAACCGGCCGATAACGTCGGTATTGGCGAGAAGTCTGTGCACCAAAGCACGCGCACTTCCGATCGGACGAAGCCAAAAACAAAAAAACCGCCTCGGTGGGCGGGTCGTTGGAGCCAATTAGCACCATACCGAAATTAGTAGCATAGCTGCCGGCACAAAGCAAGAACAAAATAGCTGCGACGGCAAAAAAGTCCGAATTCCTTTCCCACCCGAGGTCGCCGCCCTCATTGCCTAGCGTTGATGATCAGCGAAAGCCGAAATGGCATCCAATCTCCCCCCTCGTGGGGGAGATGTCCGGCCGGACAGAGAGGGGCGCGAAGGAATGCGAGTTTTGCAATCGTTCGGAGCAACGCCGCCCTGTGCAACCATCACCGCCGCGACCGGCCGATAACGTCGTCGGTGTTGGCAAGAAGCCTGTGCACCGCGGCACGGGCTGCAGCCGGTCGCTGCAGGCGGATGTTCTTCTCGATCGCCTCGTGCAGTGCCTGCGCCCGCCGCTGATCGCTGGTCTCGCGGGTGACGAACTGGAACAAATGGTCGAGCGCCGATTCGATCAGCACGCCGAGCGGCACCAGCAGATCGTTGCCCGAGGCCCGCAGGATGGCGAGATGAAACCGCGTGTCGGCGCGCGTGCGCTCCTGCAGGTTGGTCGCCTCGCCCATCTCGCGGCAGGCCTGGCTGATCTCGGCCATCTGCTCGTCGGTGCGTCGCATCGCGGCAAAGGCGCTGGCCTCCGGCTCGATGATGTGGCGGAATTCCTGCACGGTCCTGAGGAACACCTCGCGGTCCGGCGAGGTCGCATACCAGGCCAGCACGTCGCGATCGAGCAGGTTCCAGCGCTCCTTCGGCTCGACCCAGCTGCCGATTTTCGGGCGTGACGCCAATAGGCTCTTCGCCATCAGCATTTTTATGGCTTCGCGCACCGCCGAGCGGCTGACGTCGAAGGTCTCGGACCATTTGGCTTCGTTGGGCAGGATGGTTCCCGGCGGATAGTCGCCGCGCACGATCCTCAGCCCGATTTCGTTGGCGAGCGACGCATGCACGCTCGAGCCGGGAAAGTGTGCGGCATCGGCACGCCGAACGACGGCCGGCCGCCCAGGCTCTGCCTTGAATTTGGCGGGTCGCTTTTTTGATGTCGCGTCCGGCATTGGTATTCCCCGGCAACTGCTTGTCGAAAGCCTGAACTCAGGGCACGGCAAAGCAGCGGCCTACGCTCCAAAGCAGCGTCGCCTCGTGCGTTTGTATGGACGATGCGTAACGGGGCGCCCGACGGGCGCCCCGAAACTGCGAACCTACTTCTGGATGCAGGTGTCGACGGTGTCCTTGGTGCATTCGTCGAGGCCGGTGAACACCGGATCGGCGACCGGCTTGCCGTCGACCAGGTCGATCATCACCGAGGGTGCCTTGTAGCCCATCTCGAACGGCCGCTGGCCAACCAGCGCAGTCACCAGCCCGTCACGGGCAATCGCCACCTCGTCGCCGATCGTGTCGGCGGCGCCGATGACGAAGGCGTTGCTGGCGATCTTGTCGGCCATCGGCTTGAACAGGTCGCGGTAGGGCTGCGGAGCGCCGAACAGCGGCCAGCCGCCCATGATGCCGAAGGCGTCGAGATCGGGATTGGCGGCGAGGATGTCGGTCATCGCCTGCACGCCCTTGGCGCCGTCGTCATTGGTGAACACCGGGCAGCCGGCAACTTCCGTCCAGCCGCCTTCGCCCGCCAGCGCCGCGAGGCCGTCCTTGCCCGACAGCGCGTCACGCATGCCCTGCGCGCGGCGCAGGATGTTGTCGGCGGCCGGATTGCCTTCGATGGTGCAGATCTTGCCGCCATTCGGCTTGGCCTTCTTGATGTATTCGCCGATCTTGTGACCCATCAGGTAATTGTCGGTGCCGAGATAGGTCTTGCGCAGCGCCGCATCTTCCTTGCTGAGGTCGGCGTCGAGGGTCATGATCGGGATCGACGGATTGGCGCTTTTGATCGTCTGCGCGATCAGCGGCGCGTTCGATGGCGAAATCGCCATTGCCACCGTATCGGGCTTGCTCAGCATGTCCTGGACGATCTGGGCTTCACCGGCCTCATCCGAGGTCGATGCCGGTCCGGTGTAGAAGCACTCATATTCCGAGCTGGCGTTTTCCTTGTTCCACTTCTCGCAACCCTGGTGGATGGCCTCGAAGAATGGATTGTCCAGACCCTTCACCACGATGACGAGCTGTTTCTTGGCCATAGCCGGCCCGGCACCCAGCGCCATGACGGCGGCGGCAGCGAGCAATAGTGATTTCCTCATGTCAGTCCTCCCTTTGAAACAAACGGACACGGCGTGCCCGCCACACACAGACCGACCCGGAGCAAGATGACAGAGGACGTCGCACTCGTGTCGCCAAGCCAGGTCGATAAGCATTTTCATATTCAGTCTCAGACCGGCACCGACAGATATCGCCGGTTGCCAAATCCCTGACCGACAAACCCTCACCGATTCCTTCCGGCAACCCGGTGGCTCGGCGCAAGCTCCTCCGACACTTAGCTAATATCGCCTTGTCACCGACGTCAATGCTATTTGTCCTACAAAACTGATTTTTCGAAAGAAGCCGTGGTTGACGCCAAGGAGGCTTATGCGTAAATGGGCAAAATCGCTGCTTCCGGGAGGAACTGGGGAGAGCGAATGGCCGCGGCAGAACCGCAGGCCGCAAAGCACGGGGAGGCAAGAAGGCTGGTGGCGGTTCTCGAACTCACCAACATCTCGAAGCATTTTGGCGCCATCCAGGCGGTCAACGACGTTTCGTTGTCGATCGAGGCCGGACAGGTTGTCGGCCTGATGGGCGACAACGGCGCCGGCAAGTCGACGCTGGTCAAGATGATCGCCGGAAATTTCCCGCCGAGCCATGGCACGATGCAGATGGACGGCAAGGAGCTGATCCTGCACAAGCCGGTCGAGGCGCGCCAGCACGGCATCGAAATCGTCCATCAGGACCTGGCACTGTGCAACAATCTGACGGCCGCCGCCAACGTCTATCTCGGCCGTGAATTGCGCCGCGGCCTCGGGCCGCTTCGCATCCTCGACTATGCCGCGATGTACAAGCGTGCCGGCCAGATCTTCGCCGAGCTGAAATCCGAAACCCGCCCGCGCGACCTGGTCAAGCAAATGTCGGGCGGCCAGCGGCAGGCGGTGGCGATCGCCCGTACCATGCTTTCGCAGGCCAAGATCGTGCTGATGGACGAGCCGACGGCGGCGATCTCGGTGCGCCAGGTCGCCGAGGTGCTGAACCTGATCCGCCATTTGCGCGACCAGGGCATCGCCGTCGTGCTGATCAGCCACCGCATGCCCGACGTCTTTGACGTCGCCGACCGCGTCATCGTCATGCGGCGCGGCCGCAAGGTCGCCGACAAGACGATCGCATCGAGTTCGCCGGAAGAAGTCACCGGACTCATCACCGGCGCCATCGAACAGGTATGATTGACGCCTCAACCATGAGTAAAAAAGGTCGATAATGGCAGTCACCCTTGATCAGACGATCGCGCACAAGCAGCACACCTTGCTGAGCAAGGTGTTTGCCAGCCAGACCTTCTGGGTGGTGATCGCGGTCATCCTCGCCTGCCTGTTCCTGTCGGTGGCAACGGATTCCTTCGCCACGACCAAGAACCTCTACAACATCACCCGCAACGTCACCTTCGTCGCCATCGTCGCGCTCGGCATGACCTTCGTCATCATCACCGGCGGTATCGACCTGTCGGTCGGCTCCGTGCTTTGCCTGTGCTCGATGGTGCTGGCCGTGACCATGCATGCCGGCTACGGCATCGAGATCGGCATTGCCGCTGCGATCGCCACAGCGCTGATCATCGGCGCCTTCAACGGGGTTCTGATCGCCTATCTCGGCTTCCCGCCCTTCGTGGTGACGCTCGGCATGCTGTCGATCGCACGCAGCCTAGCCATGGTCGCCTCCAACAACACCGTCGTCTTCCAGTTCGGGCCGGATCACGACAAGCTGCTGGCGCTGGGCGGCGGCGCCTGGGTGTTCGGCATCGCCAATCCGGTGCTTTACATGATCGTGCTGGCGTTGATCACCGGCTTTGTGCTGCGCTGGACGAAATTCGGCCGGCACATCTTCGCCATCGGCGGCAACGAGCATGCGGCAACGCTGACCGGCGTTCCGGTGCGCCAGATCAAGGTCGTCGTCTACATGATCTCGGCAATGGCGGCTGGCCTTGCCGGCATCATCCAGACCGGCTGGCTGGGCGCGGTCACCACCAATCTCGGCAACGGCATGGAGCTTCAGGTGATCGCCGCCACCGTCATCGGTGGCGCCAACCTGGCCGGCGGCATGGGCACAGCCTTCGGCGCGGTCGTCGGCGCGGCGCTGATCGAGGTCATCCGCAACAGCCTCGGCCTGCTCGGCATCAATGCCTTCTGGCAAGGCGTGTTCATCGGCGGCGCCATCCTGCTCGCCGTGCTGTTCGACCGCATCCGCAATTTCAGGCGCAACGACTGACGTTCAAGCGCAGCCCCCCTTCTCCCCTTGTGGGAGAAGGTGTCGCCGAAGGCGACGGATGAGGGGTGCTCCAGCTTGGCATCGCCTCATTTCTTCCAACACCCCTCAACCGTCTCGGCGCTAGCGCGCCGATCCACCTTCTCCCACAGGGGGACAAGGGGACGCGCTCCTATCGCCGGGTCTGAAAATCCGCCGCTGCGGCGCATGGCCGGCGCCCGGACGTGCACATCCGTCTTGACGCAAGCCCGAACTGCGCCGCACAATCGCTCGCAGCAGGCGAAGGGAGGCCAGTCGCCTGCGGGAGGATATACCCATGACGGAAGCGATCAGGCTCTACTGGGGCCGGTTCGGACATGTTTCTGTCCTGAACGTCGCCAGCGACTTCGTCACCCATGCCCATGTCGAGGCGCATATCATCATCTGGCTGGAAGGCACGGCCGGCGAGATGACCATCGGCCGCGAGACGGTACGGCTTGGACCGGGCACCGCCGCCGGCATCAATTCCTTCCAGCCGCACAGCCACGCTCTGTCCCGCGACGGCACGCCCGGCCTGTTCCTCGCCTTTTACATCGATCCGGACTGGGCTCGAAGGCGCCGCGAGCTGCCTGCCGCCGCGCCGCTGTTCTCCGCCCCGGCAATCACGCTCGAGCCTTGGCTGCACAAGGCAGCGGCCAACCTCCTCGATCATCTCAGCGACAATGAGAGCATCGACGACATCGCCAATTACGAGATCGAGCGCTTCATCGACAGCGTGCTCGACGCCGCCGACGCGTCCGCACCGCAGACCGTGCGCGCCCGCGTCAACACCATGCAGGACTTCCGCGTCCGCAAGGCGATCCAGCTGATGAAAGCCAATGTCTGCGAGCGTATCTGCTTCGACGACGTGGCGCGCAGCGTCGGCCTGTCGCGGCCGCATTTCTTCGCCCTGTTCAAGGAACAGACCAATCTGACGCCCAACGTCTATTGGAACACGCTGCGCATGGAGGAAGCGGTGCGGCAGTTACAGTGGTCGCAGGAGCCGCTGATCTCGGTCGCCTGCAATCTCGGCTTCACCACGCAAGGCAATTTCTCGCGCTTCTTCCGCGACCATGTCGGCGTCCCGCCGACGCTTTACCGCGAAGCGGCGCGGGCGATCAGCTGAGCGCCCGTTTTTTCAGACTAATTGATAGGCATTCAAGACGCATTGATAAGCGCTGCCGAGCCTGCCGCCCTACCCTCCCAAGCAGCTGATTTGCAAGGGAACGATCATATGGCGAAAGTCACCATCTCCAGTGTCATCGACGCGCCGGTCGAAAAGGTCTGGGCGCGCATACGCGACTTCAACGGCCTGCCGACCTGGCACCCGCGCATGGTCGAAAGCCATATCGAAGACGGCAAGGATGCCGGCACGATCGGCTGCGTGCGCAATTTCCAGCTCGCCAGCGGCGCCCGCCTCCGCGAAAAGCTGCTCGATTTCTCCGACGAGAACTTCCTCGTCAGCTACGCCATCCTGGAAACGCCGCAGCCGCTCACCAACCACAAGTCGACGCTGCAGTTGCGGCGGGTGACCGACGGCGACCGCACCTATGCCGAATGGACCGCCAGCTTCGACGCCGCTCCCGATCAAGCCGACAAGCTGGCTGAGGGCATGGGCGCAAACGTCTTCCAGGGCGGCTTCAACGCCCTGAAGGCCCATTTCGCCGGCCAAGGTTGAACTGAATTGAGCTGACAAACAGGAGCGTTCCATGGCGCTTGCACTGCAGACTTTCGCGACGGTGAAGGACGCCGGCGCGGCGCTGAAAGCCGCCGGCGCCCGCTATCTCGGTGGCGGCACACTGGTCGTGCGCGCCGCCAATGAAGGCGACGTGTCGATCTCCGGTTTCGTCAGGTCGACCGACCCGGCGCTGTCGGCCATCACCGTTTCCAATAGGCAAGTGCGCATCGGCGCCTCGGTGACCATGGCGGCGATCGCCCGCCATCCGGATCTCGCCCCGCTGGCCCACGCCGCGCGCGCTGTCGGCGGCCCGGCGATCCGCAACATGGCAACGGTCGGCGGCAATCTCTTCGCGCCAGCGCCTTACGGCGATTTCACCGTTGCACTGCTGGCCTTGGACGCAACCGTCAACACCGGCGACGGCGAACTCCCGATCGAAACCTTCCTGGCGAAACGCGAAAGCAACCACGCCATCGTCACTGCGGTCGGCTTCACGCTTCCGAAGGAAGGCGGCTTTCGCTTCCTGAAAGTGTCGAGGGTCAAGCCAAAGGGCGTCTCGGTGCTGAGCATCGCCACCGTGCTGGAGCACGCACCGGACGGCACCGTGTCGTCCGCGCTGATCGCGCTCGGCTGCATGGCCGACCGGCCGATCCGTGCCAGGGCGGCGGAGAAGGCCCTGATTGGCCGGGAACTCACGAGCGAGGGCATCGCACCGGCACTGGCTGTTGCCCGCGACGGCACTTCGCCGCGAACCGATCCGATCGCCAGTGTCTGGTATCGCAACCAAGTCCTGCCGGTCCATCTCGGCCGGCTGCTGCTCGCCTGAAAGACCGTGGCGCGTATGTCCGCCTGGCTGCGGCGCAAGGAGTAAAAAGATGGCAAAGGTCCCGGTTCAGTTCACGCTCAATGGTGCCGAAAAGGCCGAATTCATCGACAGCGGCACAACGCTGCTTCATGCGCTGCGCGACAAGATCGGCGACACCTCGCCGAAGGGCGGCTGCCACCAAGGCACCTGCGGCGCCTGCTCGGTCATCATCGACGGCGAGCTCAGGCTGTCTTGCCTGACGCTGGCCGAGACCTGCAACGGCGCAACCGTCACCACCACCTCGGGACTGGCGGAAGGCGGCGTGCTGCATCCGCTGCAACGCGCTTTCCTCGACGCTTTCGCCACCCAATGCGGTTTCTGCACGCCGGGCATGATCATGGCCGCCAAGGTGCTGCTCGACCAAACCCCGAACCCCAGCCGCGAGGATGTGGTCGAGGCACTGTCCGGCAATATCTGCCGCTGCACCGGTTACGAACCGATCATCCAGGCGGTGCTGGGCGCTGCGCGCTCCAATTCGCAGAACGCGGCTTGAGGGGAGTTAAGAAAATGGAACTCCGCAAGAGCTATTTCGCCGACCAGCGCAAGGACGATCTGCACGAGATCGGCCAGCCGCGGCCGCGTTCGGATTCGCCCGGCCATGTCACCGGCAAGACCGCCTATTTCGCCGACCGCAATTTTCCCGGCATGCTGCACCTGAAGATGGTGCGCAGCCCGCATCATCACGCCCGCATCCGCAGCATCGATACGTCAGAGGCGGAAAAGCACCCCGGCGTCGTCAAGGTGCTGACCGCCAAGGATGTGCCGCACAATGTCTACACCATCCTGATCCTGATCCAGATCGGGCCGGAGGACGAGACGGTGCTGGCCGACGGCAAGGTGCGCTGGAAGGGCGAGGCCGTGGTGGCGGTGCTGGCCGAGACCGAGCGCGCCGCGCAGCAAGCCGCCGCCAAGGTCAAGGTCGATTACGAGGTGCTGCCGGCCGTCTTCGACATGGACGAAGCGCTGAAGCCCGGCGCGCCGATCGTCAACGAATATCACGGCCGGAATTATTACCTCTACGACAGCGGCGAATGCCGCAAGGTGCGCTTCGGCGATGTCGAGGCAGGCTTTACAGGAGCCGACCACGTGCTCGAACAGACCTACCAGTCTTCACCGATCGAGCATGCGCCGACCGAAACGACCGGCTGCATCGTCGCGCCGGAGGGCAACGACCGCTTCACCTGCTACACCAACACGCAGGCGATGTTCTTCACTCTCGATAACGCCTCGATCATCCTGCAGATGCCCGGCAACAAGCTGCATTTCGTCGGCGGCACTGTCGGCGGCGGCTTTGGCGGCAAGGTCGACGTCATCGTCGAGCCGATCGCCATCCTTGGCGCCAAAATAACAGGACGACCGGTCTGTTTTATCTACAGCCGCGAGGAAGAGATGCAGATTTCCTCGCCGCGCGCCGCCGAGAAAGTCGTCATCAAGGACGGCGTCATGAACGACGGCCGCATCGTCGCGCGCAAAGTGACCGGCTACACCGACGCCGGCGCCTACTCGCGCCATTCGCCCTACGGCGCGCAGAAGGGCGCCGGCCATTATCCCGGCCCGTATACGATCCCGAATGTCTGGATCGACACCTACTGCGTCTACACCAACCGCACCCCGTCCTCTGCAATGCGTGGCTTCGGCGTGACGATTGGCGATTTCGCGCTAGAGGTACAGATGGACAAGCTCGCCCGGCTGATCGGCATGGACCCGCTCGAATTCCGTTTCATCAACGCCTATCGCGATGGCGACATGAAAGCACATCGGCAGCCGACCGAGGGTGCTGCACTGATCGAGTGCATGCAGGAAGCCTCGCGCGCCGCCAACTGGCCGGTAGCGGAAAAATTCATGGCGATGTCGTCTTACGCGAAGGGAGTTTGAGATGGCCATCAGGCACGGACGCGGCGTTGCCGCGATCAATTATCCGACCGGCATGAATCTCGGCGGCGACCCGACGCAGGCGCTGGTCCATTCGACGCCGACCGGCAATTTCATGGTGACGCTGTCGAGCGTCGATCTCGGCCAGGGCATGAAGCAGATCATGGCGCAGATCTGCGCCGAGACGATCGGCGTGCCGACCGACCGCGTCGTCGTCGACACCGCCGACACCGACACCGGCCCGCATTGCATGGGCACCTTCGCCTCGCGCGGCACGCACCGCGCCGGCAATGCCGTCATCCAGGCGGCCAGGGAAGCCCGCCAGGTGATGCTGGAAGTAGCGGCCGAGGAGCTGGAGGTGAATGCGTCGGACCTCGAGACCGACGGCCAGGGCAACATCCTGGTCAAGGGCGCGCCGCAGAAATCGATCTCGATCTTCGATGTCGCGCTGTCGGCGCATTTCAAGCGCGGCCGTTCGATTTCCGGCCGCGGCATGTTTTTGATCCCGCGCTCCTATCCGGAAAAGGAAACCGGCGCGATGAAGCCGTCGACCTGCTATGCGCATGCCTGCACGGTGGCCGAGGTCGAAGTCGACGACGAGACCGGCGAGGTCACCGTGCTGACGGTGAAGAACGTGTTTGAGATCGGCCGTGCGCTGAACCCGAAAATGGTCGAGCAGCAGCTCGTCGGCGGCTCATGGATGGGCATCAGCCATGCGCTCTACGAGACGACCGAACCCTATTATCCCAACCGCGACCATGGCGGCACCGATTTCAATCAGTATCTGATGCCGGGTCCTGGCGATGTCGCGCAAACCGAGGTCATCGTGCTGGAACGGCCCTCGGCCGACGGGCCGTACGGCGCCAAGGGGCCGGGCGAGATGTGCGCCAACCCGCAAATCCCGGCGGTGGCCAACGCCGTATTCGACGCGATCGGTGTGCGCATCGATACGCTGCCGATCACGCCGGAGCGCATCCTGCGGGCGCTGAAGGCGCAAGCATCGAACTGAGTGTTGGAAATGCCCAAGAGAAGTGCCGAGACTGTCGCGACATCGCCGGAGGCGGTGGCGTCGCGCCTCGCCGCCTCGCGCTATCTGGCCGACGAAAGCCTGGCCACCGCCATCTTCCTGGCGATAAGGCTGGGCAAGCCGCTGCTGCTCGAAGGCGCACCGGGCGTCGGCAAGACGGAAGCGGCGAAGGCGATTGCCGAAGTGCTCGGGCGTGAGCTGGTGCGACTGCAATGCTATGAGGGCATCGACGCAGCACACGCGCTCTACGAATGGAACTACCAGCGCCAGCTGCTCGCCATCCGCCATGCCGGCGAGCACGAGATCGACATCTACCACGACCGCTTCCTCATCGCGCGGCCGCTGCTGCAGGTGCTGAAGGCGCCGGAAAAGCGCGTGCTGCTGGTCGACGAGATCGACCGTTCCGACCATGAATTCGAAGCGCTGCTGCTGGAGTTCCTCTCCGATTTCCAGATCAGCATTCCCGAGCGCGGCACCATCCGCGCGACGGCGCAGCCGATCGTCATCCTGACCTCGAACCGCACCCGTGAACTGGCCGAAGCGCTGCGGCGACGCTGCGTTTATCACTGGATCACCTATCCCGACGCCGGGCGCGAAGCCGAGATCATCATGCTGCGCGCCGGCGATGTCGCCGAGGCCACGGCCCGCGCCGTGGCTGCCGCCGTGCGCGACATTCGCGCCCGTCCGTTGGCCAAGCCACCAGGCATCGCCGAGGCGGTCGAATGGGCCAACGCCGCGACCATCCTCGAAGAAGGCGGCAGCCCGTGGCCGGAAGCCTTCCGCCGCGCCATCGGCGTGCTGATCAAGGACGAGGAGGACCTTTCCTGCATCGCGCCCGAACTCGGCAAGATTGTCGAGGAGGCGCTGGCGTGAGCCGGGAAGTCGGCAATCCCCTCCTCCCGTCCATTCCGCAACGTTGGCGGGACAGCACCCCCCTCTGTCCTGCCCTCTTTGCCACCACTTGGCATCTCCCCCTCAAGGGGGGAGATCAGATGTCATCCCGGCTTTCGCTAAACTCCAACATTGCAGAAATCAGCGGAGCGTCAAAGCTGCCAATCTCCCCCCTTGAGGGGGAGATGTCCGGTAGGACAGAGGGGGGCGCGAAGGAATGATGCGGGGAGAAAGCTTGCCGCGCGCCGCAACCCCAATGCTCGGCTTCGGCCGGCTGCTCCGCCGCTATGGCTTTGCTGTCGCGCCGGAGCAGGTATTAGACTTCATGCAGGCCGTAACCCTGCTCGGGCCGCGCTCGATGGCCGATATCCGCGAGGCCGCCCTCGCCACGCTGGCGCCGCCGCCCGACCGCCGCGACGAATTCGAGGCGCATTTCCAGAGCCATTTCTATGGCAGCACTGCTGCCGTGGTCGAAGGCGAGGCCGACGAGGAAACCCGGATCAAGGACGATGGCGGAACGAGCGAAGAAGAAATCGAGGTGGTCCGCCAGCAGGAAGGCGGCGAACTGTCTTCGGCGAGCGAACAGTTGAGCGTCCGCGAGTTTCATCGCGATAGCGGCGGGCTTGCCGCCTTCCGTCGCAAGCTCGCCACCGCGTTGCCCGCCCGCCGCTCCTTCCGCACCGTGCGCACGAATGCCCGCGGCAAGCTCGACCTGCGCCGCTCGCTGCGCGAAATCGTCAGTGCCGACGGCGATATCCCCTCGCCGCTGCTGCGCCGGCGGCAGACAGTGCCGCGCAAGCTTCTCATGCTGATCGACGTGTCCGGCTCGATGAAGCTCTATACATCGGACTATCTCAAGCTGGCGCATGCGGCCGTGCAAGGCGCCGATCGGGCGGAGGTCTTCACTTTCGGCACACGGCTGACCCGCATCACCTCGGCGCTGCGCATTCGCGACCGCAATCAGGCGCTGGCCCGCGCCGCTGCCCAGGTCGACGACTGGGACGGCGGCACCCGTATGGGACCGACGCTGCTCGCGTTTCTATCGGTGCCGCGCTTCTCCGCCTTTGCACGCGGGGCGGCAATCGTCATCCTGTCCGATGCGCTGGAGCGCGGCGATCATGCCGAGCTGGAGACGGCGATGCGCCGGCTGAGCGCCCGCGCCTTTCGGCTTTCGCTGGCGACGCCATTGGCCGGCGACCCGCGCTTCCGGCCGGCAACGGCAGCACTTCGCGCCATCCTGCCGGTGCTCGACGATCTGGTCGACGGCTCCTCGATCGCCGGTCTCACCGAGTTCATCCTGTCGCTCGCCCGCCCAGCTCCGGCCGCCGCGGCAATCTGGAAAAGGGTTTCGTGATGAAGAAGGCGATCGACGCGCATTTCCACATCTGGCGCCGAGAGGACCAGCCCTGGCTGCGCGGGCCGATGGTGCCGCGCATCTTTGGCCCCTACGAGCCGATCCGCCGCGATTATCCGATCGAGGAATTCCTCGCCGACCAGCAAGGTTCGGGCGTCGAGAAGGCGGTCTACGTACAGACCAACTGGGCGAAGGAGGATTTCGAGAACGAGGTGGCGTTCCTGCAGAAGACCGCGGAAGAAACCGGCTGGCCGCACGCCATCGTGGGCTATGCCGATATGACCGTGGACGATATCAGGCCCCAGATCGACCGGCTGAAAAAATATCCACTGCTGCGCGGCGTGCGCATGCAGCTGCACTGGCACGGAACGCCGGCCTTCCGCTTCGCCGCCTCGGCCGATCAGGTCATCGACCCGAAGGTGCGGGCCAATGTCGCGCGGCTGAAGGATTACGGCCTGTCCTTCGACCTGCAGCTTTTCCCCGCCCAGATGAAGGATGGGCTGACGCTCGTCGGCGAGAACCCCGAGACCAATTTCATTCTCACCCACGCCGGCATGCTGACCGACATGGAGCCGGAGACCACCGAGGCGTGGAAGTCCGGCCTGCGCACGCTGTCAGCGGCGCCCAACCTCTATGCAAAGCTGTCCGGCCTCGGCACCTTCGTCCACCGCAACGACCCGGCGCTGATCGCCTATATCGTCGACAATGCCATCGACATCCTCGGCAGCAATCATCTGATGTTCGGCTCGAACTTCCCGATCGAGAAGCTGTGGACCAGCCATGCCGAGTTGATCAGGGCGCACCGGGAAGCGGTGGGCAAGCACGGCACGGCGGCAGAGGCCGATATCTTCTGGAACACGGCGGAGAAGGTATATCGGCCGGTGTAGCGCGCATCCCTTCTCCCCTTGTGGGAGAAGGTGGATCGGCGCGTAGCGCCGAGACGGATGAGGGGTGCTGGAAGAAACTCGGCGGAGAAAATCCAAGCGATTTGAAGCACTTACGTCTCCAAGGCAGCGATCCGTCCAGCACCCCTCATCCGACCGAGCTTCGCTCGGCCACCTTCTCCCACAAGGGGAGAAGGGAAGGCGCCGCGCCTCACCTCACCGCACCTCGAACTGCGGATCGACCGGTATCTGCATCGCGGTGACCATCTGGTTGGTCTGCCCGGCCAGCCCGATGATCGAGACCAGTTCGCCATGCTGTGCGTCGGTCATGCCCTTGGCCCGCGCTGCGGCAGTGTGGGAATGGACGCAATAGGAGCAGCCATTGGCGGTCGAGACGGCGATGTAGATCATCTCCTTGGTCAGCGGGTCGATGGCGCTGTCCGCGACCATCACTACCTTGAGCTGTTCCCAGATCCGCTTCAGCGCTGGGGGATCATTGGCCAACCCACGCCAGAAATTGTTGACGAAATCGGATTTGCGCGTCGCACGTATGTCGTCGAACACCGCCTTGACCGCCGGGATTTTTTCCACCTCGGCATCGCTCAGAAGTCTTGTGGTGGCCATGGCTTGGTCCTTTCGTTTGGATCGTTATGCGAGGTCGTTGAATCAGGTCGGGAGAGAAGGCGGCTAACCGCCTTGGGTGAATCAGCAATCGACGCGCTGAGGCAAGACCGTAAGGCTGGCCGAGTCGCCAGTCCATTCGTCGTCCTGGGGCGAAGCAAGGAGCGAAGCGACGCGGCGCAGACCCCAGGACGACGAATGGACTGGCGACTCGGCCAATTGTCGAAGTACGCATCGCCCGGGAACCTAATGCACCGCCGCGTACATGATCTTCTCCTCTGTCGCCTCCGCCGGCGAGAACTCCTCGACGATGCGGCCTTGCCGGCAGACCAGGATGCGGTCGGACAGGTTCATGATCTCCGGCAGGTAGGACGAGATGACGACGACTGCGAGGCCTTCATCGGCCAGCCGGTTGATTATCTGGTGGATTTCGGCAATCGCGCCGACATCGACGCCGCGCGTCGGTTCGTCGAAGATGACGATGCGCGGCTTCTGCACCAGCCCCTTGCCGATCACCACCTTCTGCTGATTGCCGCCGGAAAGCTCGACCACCCGGGCATTGTCGTTGATCGCCTTGACGTTCAGCGTCCTGGTCCATTCGGCCGACAGCGTCCGCATCTCCTGCGCATTGATTACCCAGCCCTTTTCCCGCCCCGCCGCCAAAAAGCCGCCGAACAGGTTCTCGGCGACGTCCATCGTCTCGAAAATCCCCTCGCTCTTGCGATCTTCGGTGACATAGACGATGCCGTCCGCCACCGCCTCGCTCGGCACGAGATAGCGCACCGGTCGGTCGTGCAGCTCGATAGTGCCGCCGCGCAGGAAGTCGCGCCTGTAGATGCCGGAGACGATCTTGAACGTCTCGGTGCGGCCCGAGCCGATCAGTCCGAAGACGCCGGTGATCTGGCCCTCGAAGATCGAGAAGGAATTGTTGCGCACGACATTGCTCATCGAGATGTCCTGCACCGACAGCACCTTCCTGCCGGGCTTGCGCAGTTTGGTCTCGTCGCGCTGGCTGTAGAGCTGTCCCGAAAGCGTGCGCCCGACCATCGCCGCGACGATCCTGTCGCGATCGAAAGCGACGGTATCGTCGGTGATCACCAGCTCGCCGTCGCGCAGGATGGTGATGCGGTCGGCGATATCAAGCGCCTCTTCGAGCGCATGGCTGATGAAGACGATCGACACGCCCCTTGCCTTGAGCCGGCGGATCAGCGCGAAGAAGTGCCGCTTTTCCTCTGGCGTCAGCGTCGCCGTCGGCTCGTCGAAGATGATGATCTCGGCATTGTGGTGGACGGCGCGTGCAATTTCGACCATCTGCCGCTTGGCCGCGCCCAGCGTCGCCACCATGGCATTAGGGTCGACGGGAAAATTCAGCGACTGCAGGAACTGCTGCGCCGAGATGTAGGTGCCGCGCAGCCGGTTGAGAAAGCTCTCGGTGCCGAGATAGAGGTTCTGCGCCACGGTCATCGACGGCACCAGGCTGGTCTCCTGGAACACCATGGCGATGCCGGCTTGAAGCGCCGCATGCGGCGAGGCGTAGGCGATCTCCTGGCCCTTGTGGAACATCTTTCCCGATGTCGCGTCGACGTGACCAAGACCTATCGCGGCGTGCCCGCGGTGAAGAATGTCAGCTTCGAGCTGCGCAAGGGCGAGATTCACGCGCTGCTCGGCGAAAATGGCGCGGGAAAATCGACGCTGACCAAGATCATCGCCGGCGTTGTCTCCAGGCGGACGATCGGTTCCATCAGCGATGCCCTCCTGAGGCCAGATCGATAGCCAGCAGGCAATCGCCGCCTTTCGAGGCGATGAACAGGCGACCGTCTTTCTCCGCCACGCTGCAGATGCCGTGGCGCGTGCCGTTGGCGCGGCTGTGCAGGCTGAATTGCGGCCGCATCTCCCGATCGAGCCTGACCACCAGCCCGTAGGAGCGGCTCGGCGACCATGGCTTGTGGATGCCCATGGTGCGGATGCCGCCGCATTGCAGCGGCTCGAGGAAGCTGCGGTTGGAGGCGAGTGCCGGCGCGATCCAGTGCTGCGGCGGCACTTGCGCCAGCATGTCGTTTCGATAGTGCGTTTCCTGCAGCACGAATTCGATCAGACGGTTCCGGGGCGCAAACAGCGCCAGCCAGGCACCGCCATCGGCGGCGGGCGATAGCCGCGCGGGATAGCCGGGCAGATGCGCCAGCACCGTCGAGCGGCTGCCTGTCGCGCTGTCGAAGCGGACGAGTTGGTGCCGCCAGCTCTCGCCGACCAGCACGTCCTTGCCGGTTGGATGCAGCCCATAGGGAAAGGCGATGTCACCGGCGAGCTTGCGGAATTCGCTGCCTGCCGGATCGCGCTTCCACAGCGAACCCGATGCGCCCTTCTTCATCAGATCGGCGGCCCATTGCGACGGCCCGTGGTCGGCCGAGCCATTGGCCAGCCAAAGCGTGCCATCTTCCGCATAGGCGAGTGCTGTGATGCAGCGGATCTCGGCCGGCAGGGCGGCCTCCTTGCCTGCAATCAGCAGCCTGCCGCTTTCGAGCCCGACCGTCAGTTCGCCGGCGGGCGAGCGCGCGAGCGCTGTGACGCAGGAGGGAAATGTCTCGACCAGAACAGGCGCGCCACCGGCGGTGACCGCGTAGACGGCATTGGCACTGGACGCCAGCAGCCGGCCGTCAGCGATCAGCAGATTGTCAGGCTCGGGCAGTTCAGCAAAGGCCGCAGCATCGTCCAGCAGCGTATTCGGCCTGAAGGCGCCATCAAGCGGCGGGATTGTCACCGCCTTGCCGCGAAAGATGTCGAGGATCGGGTCCAGCATCATGCCTTTGCTCCCCAGTAGGAAGCAGGGCTGGTCCTGTTCGGGTCGGCGCCGGCAATCCGGTAGCGGCCGATCCGGTTGTTGAGGATGCCGCCCACGAACAGAAAACCCTTGTGCTCGCGCATCGAAGTCACCATCGGATGCGCGGCGCCCGACAGGTCGCCCATCGCCTCGACGATGCCGCCGTTCTCGTCAAATTTCACCACACCGCCGGTGTTGATGTTGGGGAACAGCCATTCGTCCTGCGGCAGCCGGCGCGTCATGCGCTTGCGCATGTCGGGATGGCGCAGCGACAGGTCGAAGCTCGGCGTGCGCATGCCGAGCCAGGCCATCCAGTAATTGCCGTCGGAGGCACGGTTGATGTTGTCGGGGTAACCCGGCATGTCGCGAATGACGCATTCGGCGCTGCCTGCTTTCGGCCCTACCAGCCAATAGCGATGCACACGGCAGGCCCAGCTTTCGGCAAAAAACAGCGACTTGCCGTCATGCGCCATGCACACGCCGTTGGTATAGCGGTAGCCGTCGAGCAGCGTTCTCGTCGAGCCGTCCCTCGGGTCATAGACAAGCAGCCGCCCGGTGGCGCGGTTCTCGATCGAGTCCAGCGCCCAGTCGTGCGCGTCATAGCGCTTGGTGGAATCGGTGAAGTAGATGCGGCCGTCCGGCGCGATGTCGCAATCATTGGGGTCGCGCAGCCGCGCATCGTCGACGATCGAGGTCCAGGAGCGCGACGTTTCCGCCGAAAGCCGCTTCACCTCGCGCTGCGGCGAGACCGAATAGAGGCCCATCGCGCCAACGCAGCTGATCAGATTGCCTGTCTTGTCGAAGGCCAGGCCGAGTGGAAAGCCGCCAATATGGGCAAAGACCTCCGAGCGTTTGTAATCCGGCGCGAAGAAGCGGACGATCTCGCCATGCCTGGTGCCGCAATAGAGATGATCGTCGCGGTCGAGGATGACGTCTTCCGGGCCTTCCAGCTCGCCGAGCCCGATATGGTCGGCCTCCGACAGCCGGTTGTCGAGTTCGTAAGGCGTGCCCGAGCCCGGCGCCGCCGACTGCGTTGCGCCCATCTTCAGGTAGACCGGTGCGACATAGACCTCGTCCAGCACCTTGTGGCGGTTCTTCAGCCATCGAATGTCGATGGTGACGGCGACGGCCAGCATGATGCCCAGCACCATCTGGTTGGTGCCGGTGCCATAGCCCAGCCGGATCAGCCCGTTGGTCATGGTCAGCACGATGATCGCGCCCATCAGCCCCTTGATCACCGAACCGCGGCCGCCGCCCAGGCTGACGCCGCCGACGACCGCCGCCGTCAACGCCATGACCTCGAGGTTGAGGCCTGTGCCCGGCCCTGCCCCGCTCAGCCGGCAAGCGATGAGGAAGCCGCCGAGCGAGGCGCAGAAGCCGGAAAACACATAGGTCATGAATACGGTGCGGCGCACGCGGATGCCGGCATTGTGGGCCGAGCGCCGCGACCCGCCTACCGCCTGCACATGCCAGCCGGGCCGCGAGCGCGTCAGCGCGACGTGGGTGATGATGGCCAGGATAATCGCCGCCCACACCGCAACCGACAGGCCCCAAAAGGTATCGTCGCCGATGAAGTCCAGCACATCCGATGTGGCATCGGAAAGCTGCACGTCGGCGGCATAGGTGGTGACCAATATGTCGAACAGCGCCCGCCCGAAGATGAAGGTGACCAGTGTCGTCAGGAAAGCGCGCAGGCGGAAATAGCCGATCAGATAGCCATTGATCGCGCCGAACAGCAGGCCGGTGACGATCGAGGCGGCCAGCGCCAGCCACACCGACTGTTCGAGGATGAAGAAGACGAACACGGCGGAAAAGCAGGACAGCGCGAAGATCGAGCCGACCGAAAGGTCGATGCCGCCGCCCAGCATAACCACCGTCATGCCGGTGACCACCAGCGAGAACTCGCCGAGCTGGCGGGTCGATTCCTGCAGCGACATCGGCTTGAAGAAGCCGGGGATGATCGAACCGAACACACCGAGCGTCGCCACCAGCGCCAGGAAAGGAATGGCGTTGTCGGTCCAGCGCTTGCTTAGGATCTCGCCGACGAGGTGGTCGGGCACGAGATTGTAGCGCCAGGATTGAAGGCGTTCGCGAAAGGACATCGGTTGCTGCTGCCACTCAAGAGAGAAAGAGGCGGCCGAACCCGGTCCGGCCACCTCGTCGATGCTTGCAACGGACCCGCGGTTTACTTGGCCGCAGCTTGGGCTTGCAGTGCCTTCAAGTCCCAGCAGCTGTCTGGCTTGAGGTCGGCCTTGGTTGTCGCCTTCTCCAGCGTATAGATGTAGGTGTGCGAGGTGCCGGCCGGCTGGCCACTCTGCAACAGGAACTTGATGACGGCGTTCATGTCGCCCGACTGGCGGGCAAGGTCGGTCATCACCACCGCGCCATAGGTGCCGTCCTGCAGCTTGTCGCAGTCGGCGGTCTTTTCGCCACCGCCGGTGGTGACCAGAAAGACTTTGCCCTCGAGCTTGGCATCGCGGATCGCGGCCGATGCGCCGGTCGCGTCGCCGTCCCAGAAATCGATGATGGCGCAGATGTCGGGGTTCTGCTGCAGCATCGTCGTCGTCACGTTGCGCGAGGTCGTCGCATCCCAGTTGGAGTCCGGCTTGGCCACCACCTTGAAGTCCGGGTTCTTGTCCAGCACCTTCATGATGCCGGCATACTGGTAGAGGCTCGATGAGTTGGCCTGGTCGCCCTGCACCAGCCCGATCTTCTTGGACGAGTTCGGCCCACAACCCTTGATCGCCGCTTCGGCTTCCAGCTGGCCGAGGCGATCCCAGTCGCTGCCGACAAAGGCATCGGCCGGGAAGTTCGCCGGATTGTCGACCAGCAGGACATAGGTGCCGGCCGCCTGCGCCTTCTTCATCAGCTTGGCATAGGAGTTGAGGTCCGGCGAATGGATGATCAGCACGTCCGGCCTGGTGTCCGACGAGATTGCGTCGGTTATCGCCTGCGCGCCGGCATCGACCACCCAGTTCGGGTCACGCGTCTCGAACACGCCACCCCAGGCCTCGACCTCCGTCTTCAGGTAATGCGCCCAGCCCTGTGCCAGGTCGAAGCCCATCGCCATCGGTACCAGCATCACGCGCTTGCCCTTGAGTGCTTGCGAATAGGCGCCCGGACCCGGATCTTCGGCCGCGAAGCCCGGCGCCACGAATGCGGAGGCGGCAAGCGCTGCCGCGGCAGCCATAAACGTCCTGATGATTTTCATGTCACATCCTCTGGTTTGGTCGTTGTCGTTCGCGGCCGGCCCCAACCGTTCGCGTCAGTCTAAATGTCGCCTTGCTGCGCGGTCTGCTCGTCGCGCGGATTGATGAATCCGTCGACGATGATCGCCGCCAGCAGGATCGCGGCCTTGATCAGGTTCTGATAGAGCAGCGGAATGTCGATGATGGTCATCGCGTTGAGCAGGATGCCGATCAGCGCGGCACCCACCAGCACGTTGCGCACCCCGCCCCGCCCGCCAGACAGACCGATGCCGCCGATCACCGCCACCAGCACGATGTCGTAGAGCAGCGTGGAATTGACGATGCGGGTGTTGATCGAATGCAGGCTGGCGGCGGTGAGCAGGCCGGCCACCAGCGAGACCAGGGCCGACAGCACGTAGCGCAGCACCAGCATCGGGCGCACTGGAATGCCGATGTTGCGCGCCGCGACCGGGTTGTCGCCGGCGAAATAGACGTAGCGGCCCCATTTGGTGTAGCGCAGGAACAGGAAAAAGGCGAAAGCCAGCCCGGCGAAGACAAACACCTCGACCGGGATGTCGAGGAAACGCAGCCCGCCCAGAAGCTCGACCCAATGGCCGGGCGGCACCGGCACGGCGTCCTGCGTGATCAGTTGTGAACGCACATAGCCGAAGACGAAGGATGCGGTCGCCAGCGTCACGAAGATCGCCGGAACCTCGGCGTAGGCGACCAGGATTCCGTTCAACAGCCCGATGGCGAGAACGCCGGCGAGCACATAGGCGAAGGCCAGCTCGTCGGATGTTCCCGAATTCAGCAGTTGCAGATACCAGGCGACCGACATCGCCATGATCGCCACCGCCGACAGGTCGATGCCCCTGCCGATAATGACGACCGCCATGCCGAGCGCCAATATGCCCAGCACCGAGACCGAGCGCACGATGGCAACGAGATTGTTCGAGTTGATAAACCCGGGCAGTCCGATGGCGGCGGCAATGAACAGCACAACCGCGATGGCAAAGACAATGCCCTCCTGGTTCAGGCTTCTCCAGTTTAGCCAGCCGGTCGCGTTCATTGCCCGCTTTCACCCGCGATGGCTACGCCCTGCTCCCTCTGCGGCCATCGGAACGAAAGCTAATCGGCTCAAGACCAATTCGTCAAATGAATCCGCGCATTGCAGGCCGGCTTGCGAGGAAATTCTGCGGTTGGACGCGCCGATTAGCGAGGCTGGCGCAATGCCAGGAACTCAAGCACTTTTGCAATTGACCGTGCCAATCGAACCGTTCGCAAAAGTTTGTTCCACAACGAGCGAAGCAGGCAGAATTTATGTCCGCGATCGCCGCTGGATTCCCGCGTCAAATCCGCGAAACATGGCCCGAGACCTCGGCGCCGGCGGCCTTCGCCAACGCCAGAAAGCGGAACGAGGCGACGAGCCCGATTGCGCCGATCACCAGGAAGGCAAGGCGGAAGTCGACGAGATCGAGCGCTGCCGCGCCCCTGGCGATCTGTGACAGGTTGAGCAGTGCCGCCGCAACCGCCACGCCGAACAGCATCGCCACCTGCTGCAGCATGCTGGACAACGTCGCCGCCGAACTACGCTGCTGTGAGGCCACATCGGCGAAGGCCAGCGTGTTCAGCGCGGTGAACTGCATCGATCGCGACAGTCCGGCGATCAGCATCAGCACCACCACCAACGCTTGCGGCGTCTGCGGCGAAAGCGCCGCGCAGGCCATGATCGACAAAGAGGCGATCACGCCGTTGACGATCAGCACCGAACGGAAACCGAATCGCCTCAGCGTCGGCGTCGTCACCGCCTTCATACCGAGATTGCCGAGGAAATAGGCCAGGATCATCATGCCCGCATCGACCGGGCTCAGGCCGAAGCCGACCTGGAACAAAAGCGGCAGCAGGAACGGCGTGGCGTTGATGGCGATCCGGAAGATCGTGCCGGCCGACAGCGTCGAGATGGCGAAGGTCTGCACCTTGAAAGCTGTGAGATCGAGCAGCGGATGGTTGGCGCGTCGCAGATGCCGCACCGCCAGCCAGCCGACCAAAATGCCCGTGCCGAGCAATGCCACGGTCGGCAACACACCCTCCTGCGGATGCGCGATGCGCTCGAGGCCATAGAGCATCGCGGCGAGCCCCACCGAGGTCAGCAGGAAGCCCGGCCAGTCGAGCGGCCTAGCGCCGCCTTCGCGGTCGCCGGGAATGAAGCGAGCGACCAGTGCCAAACCGGCAACCCCAAGCGGAATGTTGATAAAGAAATTCCAGTGCCAGGAGAGATAGGTGGTGATGAAGCCGCCAAGCACCGGCCCGACCACCGGCGCGAACAGCGCCGGCCAGGTGATCAGCGCCGTGGCGTTGAGAAGCTCGGATTTCGGCGCGTTGCGCAGCACCAGGATGCGGCCGACCGGCGTCATCAGCGCGCTGCCCAGGCCCTGAACCGCGCGTGCGGCGACGAACTCGGCCAGGTTCTGTGAGATGCCGCAAACGAGCGAGGCCAGCGTGAACAGGGCGATCGCCACGAGGAAGATGTTGCGCGCGCCAAAACGGTCGGCAAGCCAGCCGGACAGCGGCACGAACACCGCCATGGTCAGCATATAGACGGTGATGCCGATGCTCATCGCCACCGCCGGTACGCCGAAGGATTCTCCCATCTGCGGCAGCGAGGTCGAGATGATGGTCGAATCCAGAAGCTGCATGAAAAAGGCGACGGCGACGATCAGCGCCACCCGCCGAGCTTGCCGCGCCGCCGGCGCGGTTTCGGGCAAGGCTTTGTTTTCGGGAATGGCGGTCATGCGCAGAACTGTCCGAAGGGGAATTTTCACCCGCTCCATCGGCAACCGCACAATTGTCCGGCAAACCGATGACGCACCGGTTTCAACAGCATCTGGCCGGTGCCGTCCAGACCTGGTCCAACAAACTTTCGTGTGGCATCGCAGCCGGCCATGCGATGACCTGGCCCTGGCGCCGAACCGGCCTTCACGATCCGCGATGACGCTTTGTGCCGCTGCCGGGGCGTCTTATGCGGCTTCGATCTTCTCCAGGAACAGACTGAGCTGGTCCGGGTCCATGTGCACGACGTGCCTGTCTTCGGGATACGCCAGGCTGTTCACATCGGCGACATATTCGGAGAAGGCAGCGATGCGTTCGGCCTGCAGGCGATCGTATTCGGCGGCGAAATTGCGATAGACCTTGGAATGGCGCGGCATGTGGCCACGGTTCTGGCCGAGGATGTCGTCTGCGAACAGATACTGCGCGTCACAGCCGGTGCCCGCTCCCATCGACAGCATGATCAGCGACGTCCGTTCCGAGATCGCCTTGGCCACTTCCACCGGCACCACCTCGATCTCGGCGCCGATCGCGCCGGCGGCCTCCAGTTGCTTCACCGCCTCGAACACCTGCATGGCGGTGTCGGCGGTCTTGCCGACAGCCTTGAAGCCGCCGGTCCAGGTGGCGCGTGACGGGATGAGGCCGACATGGCCGATTACCGGAATGGCGTCGTCGGCCATCCGCTTGATGGTGGCATAGCCGGCGCTGCAATAGACCGCATCGGCGCTGGCCTTGTAGAGCCGGAACGCCCAGCGGACGAAATCGTCGGCCGTGCCGATCTCGAAGAAATTCTCGCCCGGCATGGTGAACAGGCTGGGTGCCGCATCGCGGTATTGCGGATTGAGCACCAGCTCCGGCGGCACCGAGACGATGTCGACGCCGGCGCGTTCGGCGGCCTCGGCCTCGTCCATCGTCAGCACGCGCAGCATCGTCAGCTGCCGCTTGCCCTTCATGGCCCGCAGGTCTGCGACGGTCGGTCTTTTCCGGCTCATGGATTTTGGTCCCCTTTGCTACGTGACAGAAGGCCGGTCAGGCGATCTGGATCATCACCTTGCCAGCTTCGACCTTGACTGGATAGGTCGCAAGATTGACGCAAACGGGAGCGCCCTTCGCCTGGCCGGTCTTATAATTGAAGCGGCCATTGTGCTTTGGGCATTCGATGATGTCGTCCATGACAAGCCCGTCGGCCAGATGCGCCTTCTCATGCGTACAAAACCCGTCGGTGGCGAAGAATTCATCGTCCGGCGAACGGTAGATCGCGAAGGTGCGGCCGCCATGGTCGAAGCGGATGACATCTTCCTCGTCGACATCGTCCACGGCGCACGCTTCGACCCAATCGGCCATTCTATATCTCTCCTGAAATTTTCTGCATGGCGCCGGTGCGGTGCCTATTCAGCCGCCGCCGACATGTTCACTTCGTGGAACTCGCCACGATAGGGCCTGGCCGTTGGCGGCAGTTCGCGCTTGAGGAAATAATCCTCGTATTTGAGCTGCCTGAGCAGGACAGGCCAGACCTCGCGATAGGCATGCCATATCGACGGGTTCGGCTCCGGCAGATCGTGCTTGATCAATTCATGCAGCTTGGGCAGCGCGTGATAGGGCACCATCGGAAACATGTGGTGCTCGACGTGGTAGTTCATGTTCCAGTAGATGAACCGGCTGATCGGGTTCATGTACACGGTACGGGTGTTGAGCCGGTGATCGACGACGTTGTCGGCCAGACCGATGTGTTGCAGCAGGCCGGTCATAACCATGTGCCAGGTGCCGTAGAGGCGCGGCACGCCGATGAGCACCACCGGCACCCACGACTGCATGTAGAGGGCGAGTGCTATCGTGGCGATGTAGATGGCAATATGCCAGCGCGCCGCGATGACGGCCTTGTGCTGTTCCATCTCGGGAACGTAGCTTTTCTCGTCGGGCGTCAGCTTGCCGAACGCCTGGCGTACCAGTGCCGGAAGCGAATAGCGAAAATCGAGGATGCCGGTGAAAGCCAGCGCCGCACGCAAAAGGTCCGGCGGGCGCATCACGGCGATCTCGGCGTCGCGGCCGACGATGATGGTGTCGGTGTGGTGGCGGGCATGGCTCCAGCGCCAGGTCACCGGGTTGCGCATCAGCATGAAGCTGGCGATCTGGTAGACGACATCGTTCATCCAGCGCGTGCGGAAGGCAGTGCCATGGCCGCATTCGTGCCAGCGCGAGTCGCTGGACGAGCCGTAGAGCACGCCGTAGACGAAGAAGAACGGCACGCACCACCAGGTACCCCAGAAATAGATGGCGCCGGCGGCCGAGCCGAGGATGGCGACGATCCAGATGATCGTGTCGCGGATCGCCGGACCGTCTGAGCGCTGCATCAACTCCTTGATCGCCTTGCGGGGGACATCCGTGTGGTACCACTCCGCCGAGGCCAGTCCCGTCTCGATCGCCCTGCGCGTGCTTTCGCCGACCAGGCTGTAATCGCGCTTTACCGTGCCAGCCATTGTGACCTCCGATTCCCGATCTGCCGCGAGCCCTCCCTGCTCCGGCCGGAGCCAGCCTCCCAACTGGTGTCCCGTATCTTGTTCGCCATTATCACGACCTGCCTCCAAGAACAGGAAAACGGCCCGACGGCTGCGGGTAGTCCTCTCGCGGCTGCCTGGCGATTGCCGCGATCCGGCTCTCCGCATCGGCGATCTCGCCGGCCCCGTCGAGAACCCGGAACACGGCATCGTAGGAGCGGCTCTCGCCGTGCTCCAGCCAAATCATCTCGCCGCGTTCGCGCGCGGCCAGATTCCCAAGCACATGATGCGTCGACGGCTCGATGCCAAGCGCGTACTGCCCGGCCTGGAAATTCTGCCATTGATAGGCGCAGGGCAATTGGTCCTTGCGCGTGACCACCTCGAAGCCGAGGCCGAGCCTATCGTTGACCACCGCCACCGGCACTTCGCCGGCGCTGTCGGCGCCGAGCTCGTGCTGCCAGACCTGTTCCTTGAACCCCGGTTGCGGAGCCGGCACCGTGCGGTAGCCGACCTTCTGCGCCTCATAGCGCTCGCCGGCATGGCCTGCCCAGATGACGTCGCGGATCGGCGCCAGGTAGCGCGCGCCCTCGTCGAGCACCGGATGACTGACATTGATGTGGTAGAAATACATATGCGGCGTCCGGTTGAAGCCGTGATTGACGACACGGTCCGAAAGCCGGATCTCGTTGCCGCCGACATCGGCCTCGATCCGCCGCAGCAGATGCAGATCTTCACCGAATACCGTCGATTGCTGGACGATGCCTTCGGCCCACAACACGCAGCGGTCGCCGTCCCAGGTCTCGCCATAGCCGGTCAGCCGCGCCGGAATGGTGCTGATGCGGCCGTGCAGCGAATGGCGCACCATCGTCTTCGGCGGGTAGTTGTAGGTATCGGCCGGTACTTCGTTCATGAACAATATATGGTCGAGGCCGCAGGTCAGCAGAAGGCCGGAAAACGACCGCGCCCACGCCAATCCCTCCTCGCCTTCATACTCGTGCAGGCCGGGATGGCGAAAACCGCTCGGCGAGTGCCAGCCGATCGCCTGGCCTTTGAAGTCGCAGTCGGCGATGTCGAGCGCCCGGTCGACCAGCGCAGTGAAGCGCAGGCCGGAGCCGGTGCGGAATTCGAGCATGCGGATGCCGCGCTCGACGCCGTCGCCAAGCGTCATCAGCCGCACGCCGGCGAACTGCGACAGCATGCCGGATCGTTCCGAGACCTGCCGGCGCGACAGCGTCTTGCCGTAAAGCTCTACCATGTGACGGCCAGTTCTTTCACTTTGCTCCCGACCTTCATTTCGCTCTCGTCTCCTTGAGCAGGGCCGACATGTCGGCGCCGGTGATGATGCTTTCCACGGTCAGCAGGTCGGTGTCGGCGACCGTCTGCTCGGCGACGATCTCGCCGCGGCGCATGACGATGATGCGATCGGCGACCTGGAAGACGTGATGGATGTTGTGGGTGATCAAAAGCACCGAGTGACCGGCGTCGCGCACTTCCTTGACGAAGCGCAGCACGCCGTGCGTTTCCTCGACGCCGAGATTGTTGGTCGGCTCGTCGAGGATGATGACCTTGGCGGCAAATTGCATGGCACGCGAAATGGCGATCGATTGGCGCTCGCCGCCCGACAATGTGCTGACCAGCGCATCGGCGTCGAGTTTTTTCGAGATGCCGACGCGCTTCAATAGAGCCGACGCAGCATCGCGCAATCGAGCGAGATCGAGCGGCGCGAACACGCCCAGCCATTTGAGATTGACCGGCTCGCGGCCGAGGAAAAGATTGCGCGCAATGCTGAGATCGGGCGCCAGCGAGGTGTCCTGGTGGATGGTCTCGATGCCGAGATCCATCGCATCGCGTGTCGAGCGGATCGAGACCTTCTGGCCGCGCACATAGATCTCGCCGCGATCGACCGGAAACACGCCCGAGATCGCCTTGATCAGCGTCGATTTGCCGGCGCCGTTGTCACCGAGCAAGGCCACCACTTCGCCCTCGTTGAGCGTGAAGGAGGCGCTCTTCAGGGCGCGGACGCTGCCGAAGGATTTTTGCAAATTCTGCAGCCGAAGCACTTCCATGATCAGCTCCTGGCGGCGTTCTTCTGCAGCAAAGCGTGCAGGATGAGCATGGCAAGGATGATGATGCCGACGAAGATGTTGTAGGCGAGCCCGGGCACGCCGATCAGCACGATGCCGTTGCGGATGCTGCGCAGCATCAGCGCGCCGACGATGGTGCCTAGGATGGTGCCGCGCCCACCGGTCAGCGCAGTGCCGCCGACCACCACCATGGCGATCACCTCGAGCTCGTAGCCGGTGCCGGCCACCGGCGAGGCGGCAGAGATGCGGAAGGCGCTGATCATGCCGGCGAGACCGGCCAGCACCGAGGTCAGGATGAACAGCCAGATCTTGACCGCATCGGCCGGCACGCCGCGCGCCACGGCAGCGTTACGGTTCGAGCCGATAGCGCTGATCCAGTTGCCGAGCTTGGCGTAGCGCAGCACATAGATCGCCAGTAGCGACAGGCCGATGAACCACCACAGCGAGGTATAGAAACGGAACGTTCCGATATTGAAGCTGCCGGCCAGCAGCGTCACGAAGAAGCCTGGCTGGTTCCAGGATTTCAGCGGAAAGCCTTGGGTGATGTAAAGCGCTGCCCCACGCACGACGAGCAACATCGACAGTGTCACCAGGAAGGACGAGATCCCGATCTTGGTGACGATCAGGCCGTTGATCGCACCGATCGCTATGCAGAGCAGCAGGCCGGCCAACAGCGCGACGCCAATATCAAACCCGCCGTTCTGCACCAGCAGCATGACGACGACCGGCGCCAGCCCGAACACGGCACCGACCGAAAGGTCGAACTCGCCCGCCGTCAGAAGCAGCGTCATGCCGAGCGCGATGATGCCGAGCTCGGGCAGGAACGCCATCATGTTGGAGATGTTGAGCGGCGACAGGAAATTCGCGTCGGCGATCGCGAACACCGCCAGCAGGACGATCAGGATGACGAGCGAAGAGAACTGCGGCGAGCGCATCAGGCTCGACCTGCGTTTGGCACGCGGCATTTCCTCTTCTGCGGCAATTGTCATGACAGTTCGAACCATACGCCAGGGTGACGCTCGCCGCCTGCGCGGCGAGCGTCAGTTTCAATCATTTGTTGTAGAGTTTCAGGATCGGTTCGACGCTCGAGGCGTCGTAGAGGCTGAACGTGTGAATGTCGTAGCCGATCGGTTCGCCCGCGGCGGCGAGACCGAGCAGCGCCACCGGCATGAAGCCCTGCGCCGATGGGAACTGCCAGGCAGCCGCGTTGATGAAGCCGGACTTGACTGACTCGGCGGTTTCCTTCGAATTGCCCCAGCCGACGACCGGAATCTTGCCGGCCGGCACGCCGGCGCCGTCGAACACCCGCTTGACGCTGGCCGCGACGGAATCGCCGAGCGCGATGATTGCCGGCGGATTGTTGGCAACCATGTAGTCGGTCATCTTGGCGATGATGCCGGCCGGATCGGTGCCGCAATCGACCACGTCATATTTGATGCCGAGCGGATCGAAGACGCTGGCAATGCCTTCGGTCTCGAGCTGCTGGTAGCTGGCGCCCGGCACTTCGACCGGCAGGAACACTTTGTCGCCCTGCTTCACCATCTTGTGGTCGACCAGATATTTCGCCCAGATGACACCGGCTTCCTTAAGGTCGGCGCCGACATAGGCCTGCCGGCCGGTTGCCGGATCGTCGGTATTGAAGAACACGATCGGGATGCCGGCCGCCTTGGCTGCCTTGACCTCCTCGGTCCACAGGCCGGGCTGCGCCGAGGTCGTGGCGATGCCGTCCGGTTTGGCGGCGAGTGCCGAGTTGAAGGCTTCCTTCTGCGCCGCCATGTCGCCGCCGCTGAACGAGATCTTGCAGGTCACCTTGAGCTGGTCGCAGGCCTTGGTGGCGCCGGCATTCCAGTCGATCCAGAAGGCATCCGACGGGCCGCCATGCGACAGCAGGTAGAACGTCTTCTGGGCGTCCTGCGCCAGCGCCGGCGTACCCAGCGCAACACCGGCGAGAACCGTCGCCGCGGCAGCGACTTTCAACGCGAATTTCAACATTTCTCTTCCTCCCTTGTTTCGTAGCCGAACCGCGCCATCACAGTCCGTTGGCGCGGAATTTTCCGTCGAGGAATTTCTTGGCACGGGGCACGTCGTCTTCCGAAAGATGCTCGATGATGACCGGGATGTTCGGATGCTTTTCGGCCAGCCGCTTGAGATAGAGGTCGTAATTCAGCGAACCGAGGCCGGGCGCCGGCAGCTCGATCTCGCCGACGCCGCGGAAGGTGTGGCTCTCCAGCGCGTCCTCGTCGCCGATGTCTGCGTGCTTTTCCGACTTGTCGCCGCCGGAACGCTTGACGTCCTTGGCGTGGGCAATCTTGATCTTGTCGGTCAATGTGTCGAACACCTGGTTCAGGATCTGGTCCATCCTGTCGATGTTGTGCGTTTCGAAATAGTTGGTCGGGTCCATCAGCAGGCCGAGGCCTGGGTGGTCGATCTGCGCGAACATCCTCACCGTCTCTTCGACCGAACCGACGACATTGTTGACATAGGTTTCGAGCAGGAAGACTGCGCCGTGGTCATAGGCGGTCTGGGCAAGGTCGGCGATGACCTTGCGGCATTCCTCAAAACCTTCCTCGGTCTTGTTCTTCGGGTGATGCACCCAGTCGGACTCGGTGTTGTAGGTACCGGTTTCCGAGATCACGTAAGGGGTGCCGAAATGGCGTGCGTTGCGGATGATCTCCTTCAAATAGCCGACGCGCCGCTCGCGCTCGCCCAGGTCCGGATGGATGATGTTGGTGTAGCCCGACACACAGCAGATCGGCAGATTGTGGTCGCGGAACGTATCGCGGACAGTCTTGGCCTTGTCCTTGGTGATCTGTCCGGCGGAAAGGTCGATATCCCTGAAATGCAGGTCGAGCTGCACGGTGTTGAAATCGAGCGCACGGATCTTCTGCGCGGTTTCCTTGAGGCCATACGGGAAATAACCCGTGAAAATACCTGCCTGCATCATGGTGTGAAGTCCTCCCTGTAAGTGATTCAGTCGTCCGGTGTTTCAGTTGATCGAGATTTCGGAAAGCTTGACGGTCCGGCCCTTGTCGATGGAGCGGTAGCCGGCTTCGACCAGCGCCATGGTCTTGACGTTGTCGGCGACGGACAGCGCCGGCGGCTCGCCCGTCTTGACCGCGTGCTGGAGCTGCTCCATGACGCCGATGAAGGCATGCGGGAACCACATCGTGTCCCAGCTGGGCGTCACCCATTCACCACCGGTGGTCTCGGTCGAGGCATAGGTCAGCGTCGAGGCAGAACCTGTCGGCCAGCCGATGGTGCCCTTGGCGACGCCCTTGGTGCCGTCGACGCGCCAGTTGATGTGCTGGTCGTCCTTGTAGCCCTCCTGGCGCGGACCGGACCAGACATCCTCAAGCGATACGGCGAGCACGCCCGACGGGAACTTTATCGTCGACACGGTGATGCCGTCCGAATGATCGAAGCGGGTGCGCGGATCCTTGCGGGTCAGGGTGGTGATCTCCAAGGGATCGCCGAACAGGAAGCGCAATACGTCGAGATGGTGGACGCTCATATTGGCGAGCGTCAGCCGGTCATAGTCCTCGAGGAAGCTCTGCCAGTGCGGGATCGCATGCATGTCGATCTGGGCGAAAACGATGTCGCCGAGCGCGCCGCTGTCGATGATCTGCTTCAAGACGCGCATCGACTGGTCGTAACGCATGTTCTGGTTGACCGAGAGGATCTTGCCTGCCTTGGCCGCCTCGTCGCGAAGTTTGACGGCCTCTTCAAGGGACAGCGCCAATGGCTTCTGCGCCAGGATCGCCTTGATATGTGCCTGCTTCAGAGCATGACGGATCAGTGCCGGCTGCTTGTCCGGCGGAAAGGCAAGGTCGATCATCTCGACGTTCTTGTCCTCGATGAGCTGTTCCGGCGTGTCGTGGACGGTTGGGATATCCCAGCGTTTGGCGACTTTCTCGGCGCTGGCCTTGGTCCGCGAGGCAATCGCCACCACCGGGAAACCGGCTTCCTTGTAGGCGGCAAGGTGACATTCGGCCATGATCATGCCGGCGCCGACGCAGCCGATCCTGTATTCCCTGGTGCGGACTTTAACGTCCGGCTCGAAGCCGTTGCCCACCATTTCTTGGCTTGCCATATGTTCCTCCCGAAGCTCGTTCCTTGCAGCCGCCGTCATCGTGCCAAGGCTCCCCCGCTCTGTCCGAAATAATGCACCCTGCCCGGCTCGCAGGATATCACTACCATCGCGTCCGGCCTGATGTCCGGCTGGCCGCGTAACAGCGCCCGCAGACGCGTCTTTCCGGCGGCGAGCGTCACAACGGTGTAGCCGCCGAGCGGCTCGACCTCGAACACTCGCGCCGGGCGGCCCGCGCCCCCCTCCGGCATTCCACCCGACCAAGACCTGACCTTGATGTCTTCCGGCCTGAGCCCGATCTCGACGGCATCGGCCGGCGCAGCCTTGTCCGCGACGCGGATCGTGCCTTCCGCCGCCTCCACGCCTTCCGCGCCGTGCACCGACTTCAATATATTCATCATCGGCGACCCGAGCAGCCGCGCCACATAGGTGCTGGCCGGCCGGTCATAGATCTCGGCCGGCGCGCCGATCTGCCTGATCTTGCCGTTCTCCAGAATGGCCATTCGGTCGGCGACCGACATCGCTTCTTCCTGGTCGTGCGTGACATAGATCAGCGTCTTGCCGAGCTCGCGCTGGATGCGCTTGAGCTCGACCCGCGTCTCCTCGCGCAGCCGGGCGTCGAGCGCCGAAATCGGGTCGTCCATCAGATAGGCGGCGGGATCCCGCACCAGCGCGCGGGCAATCGCCACGCGCTGCCGCTCACCTCCGGAAAGCTGTGCCGGCGGCTTGTGCAGGATATGGCCGATATGCAGCTTGGCCGCGACATCGGCGACGCGCTTTTCGATCTCGGCTTCGGCGACCCGGCGTTCGACCAGCGGAAAGCGGATGTTGTCGCGCGCGCTCATATGCGGAAACAGCGCCAAATTCTGGAACACCATGGCGACGTTGCGGTCGGCCGGCGACACTGTGTTGACCGGCTTTCCGCCGATCAGGATCTCGCCCGCGTCCGGGGTTTCCAGCCCGAGCACCAGACGGAGTATCGTCGACTTGCCCGACAGCGGCGGCCCGAAGAAGCAGAAGAACTCGTTGTCGTTCACCGCGAACGACGCATCGTCGACGGCAAGCGTGCCGCCATAGCGTTTTGTCACATTACGGAAAACGATATCGGCCATCTCAACCTGCTCTCAATGCAAGACCGGAGGCGGCGTCGAAGACGCGCACCGCCTCCGCCGCAGGCGCGACGACAGCTGTCTGCCCGATCGCCAGCCCGACATCATTGTCGAACACCGCCTTCACCGCAGTCTCGCCGTCGCCAAGGTGGATGATGGTGCGCGCGCCGATCCGCTCGACGAAACTCACCGGCATGGACAGGCCACGGCCACCTTCAGCCAGCGTCACCTGCTCCGGTCGAAAGCCATAAAACACCTCGCCGCGCATCCTGGGTACGGCATCGGCGATCTCGACCGGCAGCGGCGGTGTCACGCCGAGCGGGCCGAGATCGATGACCAGACCTCGGTCGCTTTCCGCCGGCCTGCCCTTGAGCAGGTTCATGCCCGGCGCGCCGATGAAGCGGGCGACGAAGACATTGGCCGGGTTGTTGTAGACCTCGAGCGGCGTGCCGACCTGCTGCAGCACGCCGTGGTCCATCACCGCGATGCGGTCGGCCATGGTCATTGCTTCGAGCTGATCGTGGGTGACGTAGACCATGGTCTGCCGGAACTGCCGCTGCAACTGCTTCAGTTCGGTCCGCATCACTGCCCGGAAGGCGGCGTCGACATTGGAAAGCGGCTCGTCGAGCAGGAAGATCGCCGGCTCCATGATCGCCGAACGGCCGATCGCCACCCGCTGCAATATGTTGACCGACAGTCTGTCCGCCTTGCGGTCGAGCAGCGGCGTCAGTTGCAGCATCTCGGCAATGGCGTCGACACGGCGGCCGATCTCGGCCTTTGGTGCGCCGCGCATTTTCGGCCCGTAGGCGAGGTTCTGCCGCACGCTCATATGAGTGAAGATCGCATAGTTCTGGAAGACGAAGCCGACGCCGCGCCGCCCCATCGGCACGCCGGCCATGTCGCGCTCGCCAAACAGGATCTTGCCGCTGGTCGGCCCTTCCATGCCGGCGATCATGTTCATCGTCGTCGACTTGCCGCAGCCGGACGGCCCGAGCAGCGCCATGAACTCGCCGTCAGCAATGGCCAGGTCCATCGTCTTCAGCGCGGTGAAGTCGCCGAATTTCTTGACCAGGTTCTGCAGGTGGATGGTGCTCATGCCGCCACCTCGCGTACCCGGGCCATGCGTTTCATGGCAAACACCGCAGCGATGGACAGCACGATCAATATGGCCAGCGCGATTGCCGCCACATAGCCCCAGATCAGGTCCTGGGTGGTGAGCTTGTAGATGTAGACTGAGATGGTTTCGGTAGCGACGCCGGGACCGCCGCCGGTCATGATGTAAAGCGTGTCGAATATCTTGAAGTTCTCGATCACCCTGATCGCCAGCGCGATGATGATGATCGTCTTCATCTTCGGCAGCACGATGGTGACGAAGCGCTGCCACGGGTTGGCGCCGAGCAGCGTCGCCGCCTTGATCTGGTCGTCGGGCACGCCGACCAGGCCGGCAAGCAGGATCAGGAACATCAGCGGCGTCCACTGCCAGATGTCGGCGACCATGACGGCGATGAGCGCCAGCGTCGGGTCCGACAGCCAGGCGATGGTGACGGGAAAGCCTGAGATCGCCGACAGGATGTCGTTGACCGGGCCGCCTGACTGAAACAGCATGAAGAACATGTAGCCGGCTACCGCCGGCACCACCATCATCGGCATCAAGAGGATCGAGTAGAAGATCCGCTTGCCGGGGAACTCGTCGGCAAACAGTGTCGCGAGCGCCAAGCCGAGCAGGAACTCCGCCGGCACGCAGACGATCATGACGATGGCCGTGCGCTTCAGCGCACTCCAGAAGCGCGCATCGGCGGCAAGGTCGGTGTAGTTGGCGAAACTGTTCCACATCGACCAGGCGTTCCACCAGCCGGTGCCCGACAGCGGCGACCAGTCGGTCAGGCTGATGTAGAGCTGCATCAGGAGCGGGAAGACGGCGATGAACAGCACCAGGATCTGCGCCGGCAGCGTCAGCCGGAAGCCGAGCTTTGCGCCCTCGTCCGGCAGCACCGACGCCGCTTTGGAGGCTTGCATGTCGCCCTCCGAAATCGTCGCAGTCACCGCGCTCATTGCTTGAGCGCCCCGAAGGTCAGTCCGCGCACCAGATGGCGCTGGATGGCGATGCCCATGATGACAGGCGGCACTGCCGCTATCAGGCCGAGGGCTGCCTTGGCGCCGTAGAGCTGTCCGGTCATCGATGAGGACAGCGAGGCCATGTAGACGGGGACCGTCACCCATTCGCGCGTCGTCAGAAGCAATGCAATCAGATAGTCCGACCAGTTGAGGATGAAGACGAACAGCGCAGCACTGGCCAGCGGCGCGCGCATCATCGGCAGCGTGATGCGGGTGAAGACGCGCCACCGCGAGCAGCCCTCGACCAGCGCCGCTTCCTCGATCTCGCGCGGCATGTCGTCGAAGAAGGTCTTCATCAGCCAGAAGGCGAAAGGCAGCGTGACGATGCCGTAGATCAACGACAGCCCCCACCAGCTGTCGGTGAAATTGAGGAAGGCCCACATGATCATCACCGGGGTCATGACCGCCATTGGCGGAAACAGGCGAAGCTGAATCAGCGCCAGCGGCAGGTTCTGGCCCGAGCCGAAGCGCGACAGACCGTAGGCCGCCGCGGTGCCCGCCGACATGGCGATTGCCGTGCCGAATGTGGCCGACAGCAGCGATGACAGGATCGGCTTCAAAGCTGTGCGGTCGAGCGCGACGATCAGATTGTTGGTCGATTCACCGAAGACGAAGCGGAAATTGCTGAGTGTCGGGTTCTTCGGCCACCAGGTCAGGTCGGCGCCGGTCGCCGACCATTCGGCGATCGGCTTGAACGCCATCGACACCATCCACAGGATCGGCACCAGCGTCACCGCCATCGCCGCAAGGATCGCGGCATAGCGGAATATCTCGAAAGGAACTGAACGCTTCATCTTGCGGCTTTGCTGGGTCCTTCGTTGCCGAGGGGAAGAGCGACCGCTCCTCCCCTTCTTGGTAAGATCCTGCGACGATCAGGCGATCGGATCGAGGACGGTCGGCCAGGCCTCCTTGTTGGTCTTGATGGCTTCGAGAAGCTTCTCCTCGCCGGTGCGGCGGGCAATCTTCTTCCACTCGGCCTCGGTGTCGGCCATCGCCTGCTCGGCTGTCTTGGCCTTGGTCAGCGCGGCGACGAGGTTCTCGTCCAGCGCGTTGTGGAAGGCGGTGGCGCCGGGATAGTTGATGGTGGGCACGGTGCGGGCGACCGTCTCTCGCACCACGTCCATGTGGTAGGCGTGATAGGTCTGGCGAACCAGCGGATCCGAGAAATCCGATAGCCGGAACGGATCGAAGTAGCCGCCCGGATTGGCAGTCATCCAGGCGTAGATGCGGCTTGAGCCCAGCCACTGCAGGAACAGGTAGCAGGCCTCCGGATTCTTGGCTTGCGAGGACACCGACGCCGACAGATTGAGCCACAGCACCGACCGGCTGACCAGCTTGCCGTCGATTTCGCGGCCGGGCGGCAGCATCGAGCCGATCTTGCCGGTGACAGCTGAATCCTTGTTGCCGGCATTGTCGAGGAATTTCGGCAGATTGGAGAAGGCGCAGGTCATGGCCGCACCGCCCTTGGCGAAATTGCCGTACTGCTCCGGCCAGCCCCAGGAGATCGCGTCCGGCGAATGGTGCGAAAGCGAAGCGATGTACTCGCTGGTCGCCGCGATACCTTGCTCAGAATTGATCAGCGGCTTGCCGGTATCGTCGAACAAGAACTGATTGGGCGAAGCCATTGAGACATAACGCTGATACCAGTTGGTGTAGCCCCAGCCCTGGTTGCGCAGATCGGTCGAGCCGAACAGGCCCTTGTCCGGGCGCTGGAAGAAGGCCGCGATCTCGTCATGCTGCTTCCAGGTCTTCGGCGCCGCCAGTTCATAGCCGTATTTGTCGGAGAAGGCCTTCTTCTCGTTTGCGTCGCCGAACAGATCGGTACGGTAGACCCATGTCTGGAAGTCGCCATCCAGCGACACGCCGTAGGTCGAGCCGCGATACTGGTTGAGCAGCGAGACGCCCTTGGCGCCGTCGACATAGCCGCGCTCGGGATCGTCCCATTCCGGCTTGTATTGCGCGACGAAGTCGTCGAGCTTGAGGATGCCGCCGGTTTCGGCGAGGTCGCCAAGGCGGTTCCATTCGACCGCGTAGATGTCATATGCCCCACCCTTGGTGGAGATGTCCTGCATCGTCTTGGTGAATTCCTGGCCGTTTGGCACACCGACGATTTCCAACGGAATGCCGGTTTCCTTCTCCCAGAGATCCTTGATCGACGGCGCGCCGGCCGGAAACGGCTGGGTCAACTGGCCGATCGAGCCGTCGGACAGGCCAAGTACGATCTTGGCCGGCGCCTTGCCGGCGCCCTTCATCGCCTTGGCCGCCTCGATGGCGCGGCCCTCGGGCGTGTCGGCGCCATACTGGTAGCGCTCCGAGCCGTCGAAGCCCGTCGGGCCACCGATCATGCCGGGCGCCAGGGCATCGGCCGCATAGGCACGGCTTGGGCGAATGAATTTCGGTGCAATACCTGCGGCGGCAACAAGGACTGCCGCCTTTCCACCGGACGCCAGCAAACGGCGCCGCGACACGCGGATCAAATTCGACATTGGAACTCCTCCCTCAGGGCCTTGTTCCTCCACGGCCCTTATGATGGATATTGACGGCACTATACGAAGGCTGTCAACATCATAAATAATCAATACACCTCATAACATCTCATGGGAGGGGACGAATGGCGTTTGTAAAGGCTCTCATACTGAAGCCGGTGCTTGAATTTGAGGGAGCCCGGCTGCCCACCTCCCCGCTTTGGTCTGCTTGGGCATTTTGGTGTAGCGCGGCGGCTTGCGCATCGGCCAAGGCCGGTTACATCATTTCCCATCAGAATCGCGGACGGCGATGAAGCCGCTCTCCGACGGTGGACCCATGAAATGCGTGATCTCGATGCGCCCCTGGCGCGTTTTGGAATGAGGTGATCGACAGTGCGGTCCACCCTGACAGACATAGCCCGGGAGGCCGGCGTTTCGGCCGCCACGGTCGACCGTGTGCTCAACAACCGCGCCGGGGTTCGGGCGCGCACCCGCGAGGTCGTGCTCGAAACGGCACAGCGGCTTGGCTATATCGCTGAAAATTCGAACAATCCGAACCAGCGCAACGCGGTTACTGGCGAGGTCATACGGCTGGATTTCGCCCTGCCCGCCGGCACCAATTCCTTCATCAAGATGCTGCACCGCCAGATCGAGGCGCAGGCGCAGGCGCGGCCGGACCTCGACGTCCGCGTCGCTACCATCGAAGGCTTCAATCCGGACCGGCTTGCGCGTCTGCTGCAGGAACTGCACGGGCAGACGCAAGGCGTCGGTGTGATCGCGCTCGACCATCCGACGGTCCGCGAGGCGATCCGCTCGCTTTCGGCCAGCGGCGTCAGGGTCGTCACCATCGCTTCCGACATCCTGCATGTGCCGCGGGTTGCCTATATCGGCATCGACAACCGCGCCGCCGGCCGGCTCGCCGGCTACCTTCTCAACCGCTTCATGGGTGCCGGGCGTCCGGGCAAGGTCGCGCTGTTCGCCGGTTCGCTCTCCTACCGCGGCCACGAGGAGCGCGAGATGGGCTTCCGCCACATACTGGCGGAAGAATCGCCCAATCTGCAGATCGTCGAGATGCGCGAGATGCTCGACGACCGGGAGAAGGCCTATTCGGAGGCCTCCGCCCTGCTGGACCGGCACCCGGACCTAGCCGCCATCTACAATGTCGGCGCCGGCAACACCGGCATCGCCCGCGCGCTAAGGGAACGCGGGCGTGCACTGTCAACGGTCTTTCTCGGCCATGAGGTAACGGAGGGCACCAAGGAGCTCTTGCTCGACGGCACGCTCGACGCGGTCATCGACCAGAACCCGCGCGTCGAAGCCCGCGAAGCGCTCAACACCTTGACCCATGCGGTCAGGGGCTTGCCTTACGAACTGCACCAGCCACGGCTGCAAGTGATCTTCAGGGAAAGCATCCCGGAGATCTGAAAGAAGGGCCGAAGCCGATCATAGATGCGCCGCCCAATACGAACAGCGCCTTCGTCTCCGCCGCCGGCGACGACCGTCTCGGCGGCCAGTGCCTTGAACCCGCAAGACGGCGCAAGGACAGACACGCCATCGGCAGCATAACCGTCATGCTGCCCGATCGAAACCAGCGCATGTGCCCGCGCCCGCTATCACTGCCGACCATGCCATTTCGCTCCTGTGGGTAAGGTTGCTCGCATGGCCGACCGGTTCGGCATTCGGCTGGTTCGCGGCCGAAGCGGCAGCCGCCACGACGGTGCGCGAACACTGGCGCGGCACGCTGGCGCTCGGCCGCAACGAAACACTGGCGGCAGCCTACTGGCGGCGGGGCGCGGCGGGACTGATGGCCGGCTAGAGCTTGCTCACCATCGCTTGCGCATCTTCGCCCAGACCGATTGCGATCCGGTCGCCGGAGACAATGCCTGACATGTCGCAGACAACCAGCGGCATGCTGATTTCGTAGAGGAATTCGGCAACGATGGCGCCGACGGCAAGGATCGGGTCCGGCCGCTCCAGGATAATGCCGGCCGGCGCCGTGCCTCTGCGGATCGCTTCGGCTAGAACCGAAGACGAGGACGACGACCCTCGCCCGCTCGGCATCACCAGGATCTTGCCGGCGATATTGCCGCCCAGGTCCGGATGCGAATGGTCGATGATGTCGCCCGTTTCGACGTCGATCCCGCCCCAGAAGCTGAGCGCCTGCGAAAGCACCAGCGCTGGGCCTTGTGCCGAGCCGGAAAGGTGGAATGTACCGGTTCTGGCCGGCGTCTTCATGGCGCGCCTCGCACGACGCGGCCGGCCGCAGCCGAGCGGACGCAGTCTTCCATGTCACCGAAGGCCACCGAGACACCGATATTGCCAGGTGCGTAATGCGCCCATTTGCCCGAATTGGTCATCACCACGCCATCGAGACGCTCGAGGATCGACGTGACATAGGTGCAGGTGTCGGTGACCGGAACGAGGCCGAAGGCTTCCATGCCGGCCAGTGCGCCTTCGTCCTGCAGCCGCGTCAGCGTCGCGCGCCCTGTGTTGACATAGATTGGGACACCCTTGCCTGGACCGACTTCGCGCAGCAGCGGCAACAGGCGCATCCACTCTTCATGGGAGAAATGCGGCGTGCCTAACGACACGGCTGCAAGCTGCACGCCGTCGGGGACGCTCGACAGCCTGGCCAGCGCATGGTGGATGTCAGCGCGAGAGATCCGGATTTTTTCCTCCGGCGCCAGGCCGTGCAACGCCTCATCCGGCGTCTTCGCCTCCGGCGTGATGCCGACGGCATGAAACAGCGCCACGGCACCCGTCGTTGCCGCCGCCGCCCCCAGCGCCTTCAATTGGTCCTCGTCGCGCGGCTGCGGCAGGCCCGATATGACAGGGATGCGGTCGCGAGCCCTTTGCCCGATGATCAGCCCGACGCCGACAAACAGAGCGTCGCTTGGCTCGAAAGCAGCGTCAGTCAGCTCGAACAGGACCTGGCCTCGTCGATTTTCACTCAGATGCAGCCCCCATGCCGGCGCGCGCCCGGTCATTGCGCAGCACAAATCGATAAAATCGCCATAGCGGTTGGTCCGCGCCCCGATCACCGAATTGGCAAAGACGATGGCGTTGGACTCACCCCAGGCGATCTGCTCGCCGAACCTTGGCCGGAACCGGGTCTGATAGGGTGCGCAGGTGAAGGTCGCCTGGCAGCCGAGTTCCAGATGCGCCTTCATCAGGCGTCGCGCCGGCGTTTCTTGCGACACCGGCATCTTCACCAATCCGGGATGGATGAGGTCGAACGAACCGACGTTCAGCGTCGTCGGCACCCGAACGCGGCCGCCGCCCTCGATCAGCATTTCGACGAAATCGAGGCTGGCCTGGCCGTGATAAAGGCAGCCGTCGATATGGGCACCGGCAATGTCCAGCAATTTGCGCGCGCCGACCGCCTTCGCGAAAGCGACCAGGATCTTCATGGCGGCAGCCGCTGCCGAGCCTTGCTCGCCATGCAGCATCGACTGGTCGCCGGCCGTCAATTCCAGCGTCATCGGCAAATTCCCGAGCCCACACTATGCCGATCGAGCACTCCCTGATTGCGGAGCGTCTGGCAAGACAGAGCTTTGGATCTCTTCTACTTCGCGGCGATCAGCGGACCAGACGTTCACAGCTCATCGCGAAGCAAGAGAGTCGCGAAGCACGGTCGCAGAGCGGGCGATCGCCGCGGAAACGACGCTATTCCTTCTGGGGCACTCCGTCGACTGCCCCGTCGCCATCTGCAGAATGCGGCAGGATGCCGAAGTCGCGCGACTTGGTCCCATGCGCCGCCGTCAGGAAACCATCGGCTGTGAGGCCTCGCCTCAAAAGTTCCCGTACCGCGGCCGACCGGCTCGGCATGCGCTTGTCGAAGCGCCAGTTCTCCAACGCCGCCAGTTCATCGGCGGTCAGCATGATCTGCAATCGTTCCGGGCGTTCCAGTTCGGACATCTCGGCCTCCAGTCATACCAGGCTAAAACTAGCTGAGTTAGCATGTTCCTAATTCTTCGTAGAGTTAGGTATGTTGGCAGAGTACGTCAAGATCTCCAGATGCGTGATCCGTGCAGAAATCCAATGAAGCGGATCAAGCATCAACCGCACAATCGACAAAATACACTAACTATTTGATACTAAATGATTTTTCAAGATTTTCGCTTGTCAATCGCCGACTCTGGGCGCATGGTGAAAGCGAGGGATAAACCGCTCCTGAAGGGAAGGTTTTCCATGCGCTACGGATTTTCGGTTCGCCTGCACGAAGACGTCAGTTCCCGAGTTCGGGCTACATTGCGGTCCGGGATTGCCATCAATCTGACTGCTGTCGCCGAAGCCGCGCGACTGCAGAACCTCGCCGAGAATGTTGCGCGCGAAGACATCGAATGGCTCGTCATGCAAGCAGCCCAGCTCTACGGGGCGGCTATCGAGTTCGACGGCTTCGCGGAAACCGATCTGGCGGAGTTTGCGTGCCCTCAGCTGATGCAAAGAAGCCCCGCCGTGGGCTGGGACGCCTTGGAAGACGGAGCGTCCGCTTCGCCGGATCCTGGCCGTCAAACACACTGAGGCGCGTGCTCGTGTGAGCCCCGCCCTGCTGCCGCCACGTGCAAGGCGGTAAGTAGCCCGCCATTGGGATGGCGGGCTTGGCGCCGACGAATCTCGCGCCTGAATATGAGCTCTGCACTGGCAGGCACGAGGAATGGCTGTTGCCATTGCCTGGGCAGGGCAGTTCCGCCGTGACCGGACCGATCCGGACAAGGCGGCCGGGCCTATACCATGAACGTAGCCTATAATGGATCTGAATTCTGCCGTTTGGACGCGTTCAATCCAAGTCTGCCTAAATCCGCTCGTTCACGCTTTGCGTGGTCGCGCCTTGGGTTTGCTTCCGTCCTTGGTGACGGGCGCCGGCTTAGGCTGGCGTGCTTTCGGCTTCGGCCGGCTGGCGGTCTTCTCTTTCGCGGCGATTTCCGTGTCGATTTCTGTGGTAGCCTGATCCCAATGCTGCTGATGCGCCCCATCGGGCCTGCCTGCCTGTTCCCAGATCGCGTGTGCCCGCTGGCGAATCCGTTCCTGCCTGTCCGTCACTGATACCTCCGTCGGCTCGGTTCATGCGTAAGCAACGCTGTTCTAGCTGAAATTTCGACCCGCGTCTTGAGGCGCAGGCAACACCGTCATTGAGCCTCTCTGTCACACAGGACAGCGACGCCAAGGAGCGCCGCCTTCTTGATGATCAGCCCTTCAAGGTCGGCGTCCGAGCGCTCGGTTCCGGTGCGTTCGCGCAACAGTGCTATCGCCGCCTTCATCGACAGCAGGCCATCGCCTCGTTCAGCAAGCAGTTTGTCGACGGCGGCGGCCACGTTGACCGGCTCGACATGCGGCAGCATGGGAATGGCTCCTTTCCTTGTTTCGAGACGACAGCGGCTCCATCCCGATCGCGCGGGATGGAGCTCTGATTTGGTTATTAGACCGTGACCTTTCCAAACCCGGTTCGCGGTTTGGCAACGCCGATCACTCGATGACCTGCACTATCTTGCGGGTGCCTGGGTCGACGAGCACGGTGCGATTGCCGACGACGACGTATCTGTACCGCACGTCTGGAACATCGATCGGTTGCAGCTCGACCGTATCGGGCAACGTGGAACCGATATTGAGCTCCACCCCCAGAAGACTGATCGACGCAAGCGGGTGCTTGTGGACGTATTCGCGGATGACCGTCTGCTGTTCGGGCGTGACAATCACCTGGTCCGCGGTGGCCACGCCGACGCCGGCAAGCAACGCCAATCCCGCCGCAGCAGGAACAAGGTGGATTTTCATCGTCTACTCCTGTTGTTACGGGCCTCGCCCTTACAATTGCGACGCGGCATTCCGGTCGAAGCGGCGAACCCTCTAGGCAAACGCCCACGCCACCTTGTTGTTCCGTAAGTGGCGGCTAATCGAACACCGGTGAAGTGCCCGCGCGATGCGGCGAATGGACTGCGAATGAACTGCGGTGGCCCGCGTCGCAAGACGCGGGCCGATCGGTTTCCCGATCAGCAGCAGGGGTGATATCTACTGCGTCTGAAATAACATTTAGGACAAGCTAATGTTCCTAAGCGAGTGCAACAAACCTGCCGGCGCAAGCGGCGCGAAGTTGCCGCTCGTCGCTGCTACTGCTTTGGCGGCTGTGGCGGCACCTCGCCGGGCTTGATCACCGGGGTCTTGCCCTCATCCGGCGGTGGCGCCGCCATGCCCTGATCGCCCGTTGGCGGGGGCTTCAGCACCCCACCGCATGGCTCGAGCGTATCGGACAAATTGTTGCCGGCCGGCTTCTGCTGCTCGCTGTTCTTGTCGGGCAGCTCGACTTTGCAGCGGTCGGATTGCGCCTGTTCGCCCGGCTGCGCGGCCGCCGGCACCGCCAGCAGCAGCGCACCTAGCATATACGGCAAGAAAATGAGCGGTCTCATGTCGAGCTCCTTTCGCGCCAGTATCTTCTGAATGTGAAGGCGGGCAGGCGCGATTGGTTCCGTCGTGCGGCAATGCGCCCGGACCGCAGCGGCCCGGAACCGGCCGCCAGACTTATGAGTTCAACCACTGAGCCAATTCAGGGCCCCTGACATTATGGAGAACCGCGATGAAACCGCGCAGGAAAGAACGAACCGACGACGAGACGGAGAGCCCGACGATCCAGCAGCAGGACTGGGACGCCATCCGGAGCGGGAGAATCCTCCCTGACGGCGTGCCGCAAAACGGCGATATTCGCTACGACGTCGAGAAAAGCGGCGAACTGCCGGAGGAGGACGACGATAACGCTTACCAGGAAAGCGACGAGGCCTTGCCGGACGACACCGATGAACGCGTCATTTCGCGCGATCTCCAACGGGAAGGTGGTGCTTTCGACGAGGAATGAGCCACCGCCTTCCGCATTCTGCATCGGCGGTCGGATGAAAAACCCTTGCTTTCAGTCCGGGAGGTCGAAGACCGGATCCTGGCAGCGATAGACCGGACATTGACCGTCACGCGTCTTGATATAAGCGGCGCGCGGCACCTGCGGCCAGTCGCATTCATTGCCGAATTGGCGGACGTATCGATCGTAGGTGTTCTGGCCGGTGGTCAGCACCACCGAGCGATGCCTCTGGATCAGAAGCTGTGTCTGTTCGCACGTCATCGCGCGGCTGTCCGGCCGGGCGTGGGCCGTCGCGGCAAACAGAAGCGCCCCGGCTGTCAGGACTGCCGCTTGTGTCAGGACCTTGGCAAGCATGACACCATCTCCCATGCCTAACGCGCATCTTGGTCGGGCAGCGCCGGATCGAGCCGCCCTGTCGCGAAAGAAAGATCGTACAGAATGCGAGGGAAAATGCAAAAAGCCCGCCGCACCTTTCGGGGCGGCGGGCTCCAACTGAACGTCACTATTTCGTCGGGCTTGGGCGGCTTACTCCTCCTTCACCGGCCCGAACCGGCGCACGATCATTTCGAAGACGATGTCCGAAATCCACATGGCCGAGACGCCGATTAGGAACGCCGCGGCCAGCGTCGTGGTGTCGTCGTCCGGAGAAGGAATGGGCAGGCCGGCGGCGCGGAAATAATGCACGACCGGCAGCGTCAGATAGGCCGCCGCCAGCGCGCCGCAGATCGGCGAGGCCACCATTTCGCGGACCTTGTAGCGATGGCGCGACAAGGCCCGCAAAATGCCGCCGGACAGGCCGGCGACCAACACCGGCGCCTTGATGCCCAGGACGTCGAGCAACTCGTGCATCATGGCGTCCACCCGCACCATCTGGCGCCCTGCCCGTTGAAGGCATTCATCTCGTCGAGCTCGGGCCGGGTCATGGCGGCGACCACGGCCGCCGATGGCCGGCGCGGCTGGTTATGGTCGCACCAGACCTGGCGCGGATTACCGGCCGGCGCGGTTGTCGTGCAGCCGGCGAGCACCAGGCAGAGGATCAGCGCCTTGCCCATTTCCCAGCCTCCGCTCTGGCTGCCGCATCGGTCATGCCGGCGGCCTTGCGCTCTTCGGCGGCGGCCTCGCGGCTCATTTCCAGGCGGTCTTCGGCGGCCGCGACTTTTGCCTCGGCCTGTTTGACCGCCTCCTTCTTCGCCCGGTTGATGCCGCCGGCAACATAAAGGCCGATGCCGCCGGCCGCAGCGGCCAATACCGTCATGACGACCTTGTTGCCGAGGATGGCGCTGAGAATGGCGAGGAGTGCGGCCATCACAAATCCTCCGCGCGGCGGCGGCGCAGGAACTCGGTCAAAACGCCGTTGATGACAAGAAACCAGGGGAACCATTCCCCCGGGATGATCGGCGAAAGAACCTGCGGGTCGACATAGGTAACGATGGTCGCGATGACGCCGATGGCCGCCTGAAGCCGCGCCCAGAATATTGTCTCGCTGTCGCGGAAAAAGCTCTTGATCCGGGTCCACATGTCATTTCCTTCCAAACAGTTTGAGGATGGTTGATAGTTTGAGGATGGCGGCGATCAGCGCTGCCCAGAGGCCGGGCCTGGCGGCAGCCACAGAAGGCGCAGAGGACGCGGCGGTCGGTTGTGGAACGGCAATTGGCTTCGCGGGCTCTGGCGGGGCTGCAGGGACGACCGCCGACGACGCCGGGCCGGCAGACGGCCACGGCGTGTCCTTGATGCGGCTCCATTTGCGATAGGCCTCGGCAAGCCTGGTATCGTAGGCGTTCTTGCGGTAGCCGGCGCCGTTGTAGCCCTTGGCGAATCCCGACCAGTCATGGTTGCGCAGATTGTCGTCGAGCCGGCTCTCGACGATGAAGTCGATCGCCGCGCCGAGCTGCAGCGCCTCGTCTGCCATCATTGCCTCGGCCATCGCCTGCACGGTAAGGAAGCCTGCCGCCTTGAAATTCTCGCCGAGGACCTGACCCAACCCCCACGAAGCGGATTTGAGCGCCGCGGTTTCGTCGATCGCACAAGCTGCCCTGAGCCGTGGGTAGCTATCCCTGGGATAGGGCTTTGCGCCCCACTTCGGATAAGCGAGGCCGGCGGCTACCGCTTGTGCCCGCTTGGCACCCGACAGGTTGCGGTAAAAGACGTGCGGTTCGAACAGGATGACCGGCCGGCCAACGGCGTCGAAGCCGTGCCCGCTGGTTTCAACATCGAGGAACGCGTGCATCTCGTCCTCGCCGACGCCGATCCGGGCACCGAGTTTCGGCAAGTCTATATCATCGAGGCGCCTGGCGGCGCCCCTGAACGTCATGTCCATGGGCAGTCCTTTCCGCCCTCGCGGGCAAGGTTTTGAGGTTGAAAAAGCAGATGCGTGGCGGCAAAGCAGAATTGGGCAGCAGCCCGTGCCGATGTTGCGGCAGCAAGGAAGGTTGATGTTTTCGACCCGCCGTGTGAAATGGCCGCGGGATGGTGCACATGTCTGATGATGAACAAACCGCTGCGGCGCGCTGGTCGGTGAAGTCCGAACTCCGCGCCGTCGGTCGCGACAAGCCGCTGCTGCTGGTGCTGGCGGCGATCCTCTGCCTCTATTGTGCGTTTATCGCCGGACCGATCGTCTATGCGGTGCTGGCCATCAACGGCATTGCGGATTTCTTCAAATGAAGCCAGTTCCGGCGATCTCGCTCCGGTCCCGGTTCCTGCGTCTACCGCGCCCGAAATTGCTCGACCTGGATGAAATTGCTTAGCCGGGATGAAACCGTTCCCGTCTATCGTTCGTACCTGTAGCGGGTACGGGAGGACACGTGACGATAAGAATCAGGCTTCCAGGCGGGACTTTGAAGATCAAGAAAAGGGACGAGCTGCGGCGCCGCGAGCAGAATCGCGAGGTGCCGGTTTGGCAGGTCGGCAATTACTTCGTCATCTGGTGGCCGAGCGGCGTGTCCGATCGCCCATCCTCGCCCAGAAAATCCTCGCCCAGGAAATAGCCCGCGCACCAGACGATGCCGACTGAGCAATGACGCCTCCGTGCGGGATCGGGAACCGCCGTGCGCGCCAAACCTCAAGACCGCTCGACTAGTCCCAGAAATAGTCAGCGGGCAGGCATTGACTCTTCCGCAGCGGAAGGTCTCTGATGCTGCATTGCACAATGGGGTGGCGGAATCGATGGCGGTGCGTATCAGGATGCCTGGCGGCACACTGAAGGTGAAGGTGTACCGCGAATTGCGCGACCGCGAACGCGCCCGCCGCATACCCGTTGTCAAGATCGGCCGGGTTTATTTCACCTGGTGGTCGAACCGCCAGCGCCTGATTGATGATCAGTCGCCAGGATGAAGCTCCTTCGGCCGGCCCTGCCCGCCTGGCACCGCGAAGCCTCCGCAGCTCGCAAAATAAGTTGATGATCCTGCTGTTGACTCTTCCGCAACGGAAGGTCTCTACTTACCGCATTGCACACAATTGCTGCGTTGCACAACGGGAGTTGGACCGATGGCAGTGCGTATCAGGTTGCCTGGCGGCACTCTGAAGATGAAGACCTATCGTGAGTTGCGGGCCAGGGAACGCGACCGCCGCGTGCCTGTGATGAAGATGGGCTCGCTGTATTTTGTCTGGTGGTCGAAAAGCCAGGACCCTCACCAGAAGCCGCAGGACAGCAGACGGTAGCGGCTCCGCCGCGGTGGGTCTGCGTCGGCGATGAACCCTAGCCGAAACCTCTCCCCCCAGGATTTCTGGTCGAGTTGCAGTGCCGTGTTGGTGTGACCTCGCGCGGCTCCCGATTGTTCTGACGTCTTTCGGCGATTTTCACGGCGTCTAGACTGGCGGACGCGGTCGTTCGCAAGCTTGCAAACCGCCGCCGCTTGTCGCAATAGCTAGGCCGTAAAGAGACGCATGGATGATGGAGGCTGACCTGTCTATTGCGAACAGCCGATTTCGGTTGTCGGCTCAGTTAGCCGACGAGCCACCGATCCCACGTGCAATTATTGATTCGGACCTCGAAGACGCGGCGCGGGCATTCTTCGAAGGGGTATCTGAACACCAACATTGGAAGCATTTCTTCGAGCGATCGCAGCTTTTCGCTGAGAGGGTGCGAAAGTCGCGCTTCGGCCGCAACTGATATGCCATTCGTTCCACCATTCCTCTACCGCCTAGCCGGCATCAACTCCGGCCCCGCAACGAAGCTAAGTTTGCGGAGCGTCCGCAGTTTGCGGCGAGGCAAGCATGCGATCGGCGAAGAATGCATCATCAACAGCGTCTTTTCCTTCGATCGCGCCGATGCAAAGATCACCGTTGGAAAAAGATCCTATATCGGCAAGAGCCACCTCGTGGCGGCTGAGAAGATCGAAATCGGGGATGACGTGATCATTAGTTGGGGTACCACAGTCGTCGATCACAACTCACACGCGACGGGTTGGCAAGACCGCAAGGAAGATGTCGCCGACTGGCATCAGGGAAAAAAGGACTGGTCAAAGATCACCATTGCGCCAGTGAAGATTGAAGACAGTGTTTTTATCGGCTTCAACGTCATTATTCTCAAGGGCGTAACGATCGGCAAGGGATCGGTCGTTGGTGCGGGCTCTGTCGTCACGAAAGACGTGCCGCCCTTTAGTATGGTCGGCGGTAATCCTGCAAAGCAAATCGGCGGCGCTGCTGCTAGATCAGCGACTTGAGCACAGAGCTCCGGCCATGTAGGCCATGCTGCGCATCGCCGTCTTGGGTGCAAACCTTAGAAATTCGGTCCGCAGTCTGTGTTTTACCCATCCTTTTTTTTCGCCAGCCAGGTGCTGTTCATAAGCGAGGTCGTGCGCAAAAACCTTTAGCCGTTCGACCTTTAGCCCAGACGTTTTGAGAAGGTTTTCAAACGTTTGGGTCGTGTAGAAGTTGATATGCCCATACGGCCCTGACATCCGAATGGCCTTGCTGAGATCTCGCGTATGCTCCAAAGGCACTTCAATATAGAGCTTCTCGCAGACCCGAGCCGCCTCCCTCAGAAACATCCGTTCGTGCTCGACGTGTTCGACGACGTGAATGGCAAGCCCAAGATCGAACGACTTGTCGGGATGAGGGATGTGATAGCCGTCGAATACGTCGATGCTGTCCAGTTTGGCGATTTTTCTTGCCTTGATGGCCTCGACGCCGCTCTTCGAAATCTCGACGGCGCCAAGCTTCTTACCGAGCCCCTTCCTGTTCAGCTTATCCAGCACCGCACCTTCGCCCGCCCCGATGTCAAGAATCCTGTCGAAGAATTGGCCTTGAATGACCGCTTCGATGTGCCCGACCGACTGGTTTGAAGCTATGTCCCGTTTTGCGGCTACTTTTCCATCGGCGTAATAGTCGTCATAGATGTCGATGATGCTGCCGGCATGCGCCATGGGACAATCCTCCAAGGATAGCCCCCGCCGACCTCATCCTGCCATTGCCTGCGAATGGCGTCCAGCGTCGACTACGGCGCCGCCTACCCAGACCTCGACGAGACCCTCAATGTCGCCGTCAGGAACCGGGATTTCGCGGCTGTGTGCCGGATCCTTCGGCTTTGCGACCATGATCATTGCGCCCACCACCAGCCATTCCTCGCCCTCCTCGAGCTCGGTGATGATTTCGCCCTTATGCTGAATAGCGAATGCCATTGCTTATCCCCTTTCCGCGACTTGTTCGATGAAGCGCAGCGCATTGCCGTCATGGCCGGCATCGTTGAAATGCAAGCCCTCTTGATAGTTTCCCGAATTGATGTAGTCGAAGCCGTCGATCGGGATGGTCAGCATATTGCGCGATCGATAGGTCTGACGGATTGCGCCAAGGGCGGCATCATAGGTCCGACCGCCCGTGTAGCTTGCATCCCATGCGGCTGACGGCCGCGTCGGCGGCATCACAAGGATACGCGGTGCAGCGGCCGCTTCCAACGTGTTGATGATTGTTGCGATGTTTGCCGATATCGTGGCCGGCGGCGTGCCAAAGCTGTCATTGATGCCGAGCGCCAGGATGGGCACGATCTTGCCGCCGGCGTAGCCGCATTGAGCGGCGGCCGATGTAAGACGCGCGGTGTTGAATGACGAGAAGGCATAGCTGCCGTGTGCCGCGCGCAAGGTGCGCAGGCGCGGACGCGAGCCGGCCGCCTTGACGCCAAGCCTGATGAGCCCGGTAATCTCGACAGGACCGCCGACAGCCGTAAGAGTGTAATTGCCGCTTGCCGCCTGCCCGGTGAGCGAAGGCCCCGAATACTGATCAAGCGCCAGGGCGCCCGCGCAGTTGACGGTTTTGTACGCCGCGCCGCCGTTGAAGACAAAGGCAAGCGACCCCTGGCCGGCGTCCTGAGTGTAGTGGACGTCGACCTGTTCATAGGTGCCGGTAAACGCCAAGGACGCGCCGGCGGCGAGGATGATGCTCTCGCCGATCGGCCCGCGCGACCCTGTCAACACGCTCCCGGCGACGGTGACGCCATAGAAAGTCGGAAGATAGGTAGAGCTTGGCCGCAAAGCAGTCATGCCCGGTTCATCGTCGGCAATGCCGATATTGGCAAAACGCGTAACCAGGTTGAACCAGTGTTTCGGCCCGTCGCTGGCAAGCGCCCAATGGCCGATGCTATCGGCGATCAGGCAGAGCACATCGTTGTTGGCGATGTGTTCGGCCATCGTCGCGCGAAAGCCGTCATAGAGATTTTGCAGCGACGGCCGGCGCGGAATGAAGAAGCGCTTACTGTTGACGGCCGGCTTGCCAGGTCCCCAAAAACCGTCGCCAGATGCGGGAATGGCCGTCAAGGCGAAATTTCCAGGCGGCACATAGGGATTGGGATAAGCGCTCGCCGCGGACGCAAACAGCGCGGTCGCATCGACGACGCCGTTCGGATCGGCGTCAGCCAGCAGGTTCATGCCGGTATTGCTGGCGCCGCCGGTCAAGGCCCGGTCGGCATCGGCGAGCAGACCGGTCTTGATCGTAAAGCGGACCTCGTACCGATGCTGGGCGGACGATGCTACGGTCGCGCCATTCGACAGCGCGCCTGATTTGATCCATGCCGGGATGCCTTGCGGGTTGACGTTGTTTTGAAATTTGTAGGCGCCACCGCTGATCGCCGGATATTTGCCGGCTGGGATTGGGATACCCAGCGGGATATGAGCGACCCCGTTGACCAGCGTCACCGTATATGTGCTTAGGACATTGACCACCAACCCGCCGAGATAGTCCACTACATGAATGAGCGCAGCGCCGGCGCCAGCGCCAGCGCCAACGTCGACCGCTGTAATATGGCCGTCGGCCGGCGCTGGCGTCTGCATGATGACGCTGTAGCTGCCCGAAACGTCCGACCCCGTGTTGACCAGCGTCGGCCAGCCGATTTCCTGGCTAACGCCGACAGCGGAAACGAGACCGTTTGCTGTGGTATAGGCAGCACGCGCCTTGACGGCGACTTCGCCGGTGAAGGTCGCCTTCCACTGCGGACCATTTACAGCGCCTATAGTCTTGGCAGTGTGCGAGGCCGGAACCGCCGCCGTGAACCACTCGACTTCGCCGTTCGGAATTGCCCCGGCAGTGTAGTACCAGCTACCAGCGCCAGTGCGCTGGAGGCCCATGACGCTGCCGGCAGGCTTCAGGATCGAAAGCCCTGAAACAATAGACGACGGGCCGGCTGGAACGGACATTGTCTGGTCGGAAACCAGGCTAAGCGTCCCGTCGCCCTCGACGTGGGCAATAACGATGTGGGCTGTCCCCGGCACGATGCCAAATCCAAGCTCCAAGGTCGACAGATATTCATCGACCGTCGACAGCGATCCAGGCCAAAAATAGACGCTGTCGTTCGTAATCACCGTGCCGCCGACGGAACCCGTGATCGGAACGGGTCCGACGATCCTTGAGCTGATCAGGGCAATTTCCGCCGTTGACGCCCGGACGCCCGTATCGGCTGCTACCGGTCCGGCCGTGACATTGTACAATCCCAACGAACCAGTCGAAACTTCGGTCCAGAAATACTCGCCGACATCGACATTCCTGCCCAGCACCGCCTCTGCGGCGGCGCCGGCGAGCCCTGCCGACGCCGCAAAACTGAACGTCGGCGCCACTGTGTAGGAGCCCGGCGCCGTGATCAGTATCTGCGTCAGCGCCCCGCCCGCCACGACGAAGCGGCCGGCAGCGCCCGAGCCAGTTCCGCCGGTAAACGCCAGGTCGAACGTGCCATTGGCGCCGCCCGAGCCTGGCGTGATCGCACCGTTGCCGGCGACGCCGAAGCCGATTGCCGCCGCCGTCGTCGGGAAAATGCCCTTGCCGTAGAGCGAAGCGTCGCGTGCGGCCTGGGCGCTGATGACGGCGGCCGCGGCGGCTACGGCATCGGAATTGGTCGCAGCCCGGTCGGCGGCGGTTTGGCCGGCATTCGCGGCGGAAGCGGCGGCACTGGCGGCTGCCTGGCCGGCGCTGGCTTCGGCAGCATCCTTCAGCGCCTGGGTTTCATCGCGCAGCGCTTCGACCTCATCGACCACGTCGGCGATGTCGGGCGGAACGGATGCGGCGACGGTGATGGCATCGGTGCCGACGGCCGGCTCGTCGGCCGTGAACTCGAACACGCGGCCGGCATTGACCGATCCGATCTGGGTATGGACCGTCGTGCCCTTCTGCAGGGTGCGGGTAGTGCGGGCATCGGCGGCGCGGAACCATTCGCCTTCGCTCGCGGTGTAGATGCCGTTCTGCGTCGGGTCGGCCTGGTCCTTGACCAGCACGCGGTCGCCGATTTCGGCCGGCACGCCGTCGATGGCCTGCAGGCCGTGCAGGAGGATGTCGGCCGTGGTTGCGAGGCGCACGGGTTCGCGTTCGCCGGTCAGGAGACGAACGGCGGCAGTTGCAGGTCGGGACATGAGGGCTTGCTCCATAAAAAAGCCCCGCATAAGCGAGGCTGGAAGGGGTTCGGTGCTGGTGTGGGAAAGCTAAGCTACGCGGCCGGACACCGCGCTATCCGGCGCAGCCGGTGATTTACATTTTTCAGACAGCGAGCGGCAACGCGGTCCAGGGCTACAGCAATCCGCCAATCAGCCTTCTTGTGCCGCCCATGGCCGCCAGCCCGCAGGCCATGCCGGCGCAGTCGGCGACCCAGTCGAGGATATCCATATCGCGCGCGATCAGCTGCGCGCCTTGAAGCAGCTCGATCGCCGCGCCGGTAAGAGCGAGGAGCAGGACCAGTCTCGTCTTGTGTTCCGGCCAGCCGAGGCTTCCGAGCGCCGCCAACACGGCGAAGGCGGCTGCGTGGTTGAGCTTGTCATGCTGGAAGGTGAAGCCCATGTCCAACTCCTGCAGGAACCGCACCGGCGAAAGCGCGAGCAGGAGAACGCCGGCCAAGGTGAGCAGAAAAACGATCCTTGCCATGGTCGGAAAAGAGTCTGTGCGCAACAGGTCAATCCTTCATCTGGGATGGGAGGCGATCCAGAAGGCACCACCGACTGGTACCGCTCTGCGGTTAGCAGGCCATAAGCCAGCATCGTGACCACAATCAGACCGCTGTCCCGATGGCGGCACCAACCCCCGGCCTGGTTGCCATCGCCGGAGTGGCATACTCACTGGTGATCGCGCCAGCGCTGATCCGGTCGAGCCGGCTGCCGGGTACGGGGTAGTATGTTGATACATGATCTGCCCCACCGTCGCCTGGTGGTATCTCATGAGACACATCCATATTCCAGCCTGTGTCCGGATCCTTGGGCAAGGACCTGAACCCAAAACGTCTACCGACGAAAGATCGTCGCTGCGAGCGGAACCAACGCCTGTCTTCACTATCCTTGCTTGACGTCGAAAGGCTCAATAACAGCAGAGGGGGTTCCCAACTGCTCGAGCAAATCCAGCACGCGCTCCGAGACAACAAGGCGTAGGTCCCGAGCGATGCCGAAATCATCGCGGCCTGCTTGTCCATTAATCTTCAGCCAGACGAAAGCTGGAAGTTCCACCTCGGGCTGCAGTTCACGAAAATCCTCGGACGTCGTGACCTCAACATGGGCGAACGTTGCACCGGAGAAGCCAACTTCCAACAAAGCGCGCTTGGCCTCCTCGGTCACAAGAAAGCAAGGAAATGTTGTGATGAGCACGTCACCGAACCATCCCTCCATTTGGTAAATAAGCTTGCTTACGACAGGTGGGTGGACACTCGTATCAAGGACAGTTCCTTTGCCGAAGCCGCCGGCAACATCGGGTTTTCTGTAGAAATATTGCATCATTGAACTGTCGATTGGTTGAGTGGATGGCCGTGCCCATCCAGGTAACTTCCGGCGTGCCGTGACTACCCATTGCTTTATTGCCGAGACCATCCCTGCCCCTTCGGCCGTCAGCCGTCGAACGGCTTGATGGTAGCGGAAGGGAGACCTCGTTCATCAAACACCTCGAAGACTCGCTCCGATAAGACGAGGTTAAGGTTCTTGGCTATGCCGAAGTCATCGTGACCCGCTTTCCCACTCACCTTCAGCCACACGAAAGATGGAAGCTCTACCTCGGGCTGAAGTTCGCGGAAATCTTCGGACGTTGTGACTTCAACAGGGGCGAATGTCGCTCCGGTGAAGCCGATTTCTGACAACGCGTGCGCGGCCTCTTCCGTCACGAGGAAACATGGAAAGCTTGTTATAAGAACATCACCGATCCATCCCTCCATCTGGTACACAAGCTTGCTCACGATAGGAGGGTGGACGCTGGTATCCATGACAGTGCCGTCACCCAATCCGCCGGCCACATCGGGCAGAATGTCAAAGTATCTCATCATTCACCTATTGGCGGATAGAACAAATGTCCATACTTCTTGTCGATTTCGGTAACATAGTCAAGGACCTTCTGACGGGTGGCATGAGGGTTTTTCTTATAGAAATATTCCCACTCGCTCCGAATTACCTTCAGGTGCAAAATTATGTCGAACTCGTTCCGGATTCCACGAAGATTCTCGATTGAATGCAGCTCTTTCTCTGTAAAAAGCCCGGGATACCTTTTAAAAACTCCCTGCTCGACGCCATGATGCACTCTATAGTCGCTTTTGTTGAGACTAGGATTCGCATCAAAAAAGACTTTTCGATAGTCGTTGGATGGAGCCCACCCAACCTTCGCCCCGGCATGTTTAACTTTGGACGTATCCCTGGCAAGCATCGCAGCTAATAGCGCGGTTTCAACTGCACTGTCGGATATTTCGCCGGGTGGTGTCTTCCGGCGTGGCATTGGTGGCGAGACCGAGCGCGCAAGCGCTTGCTGGTGCCTAAGGGTTTCGGCATCGACCCCACGAACAAGTGCCTCGCCGCCTTCGACTAGGTCAGTCGGCCGCCTCGAAAATATTGAGAGTTTCTCTACCCAGGGCTTGGCAATCTTCGCCGCGGCGCGTTCCAGGGCCACGGCCGCCAACCTATCGCCAGGAATTGCGCCCGCGGCATTGAGCAGTGTTTCTTCGTAGTTGCCTTCCAGCGCTGCATTTCCAGCCTTCTCCAGTGCAAATGACGTCCCCAACGGCGTGAAGTCGGCCACCGAGATGCTGTCTTCGCCAAGCCCATCGGAGCCCACGAGTTTTTGTGCGAGACGACGCCACAGGCTCCCCCGCTCACTGTCGCCGGCTATCAATCTCCCGAGCCACTCTTGATTCGTCGGTAAGTAGTTGGTGAGTTCCGCGTTTGATACCGATCGTCCTGGCTCGACAGTGTTGGCTAAATCGAGCAGCATCATCGGGTCGACTACAGCTGCCCGGACCGACCTATCCGCGATGCTGTTATCTGTTTGGGACGCGCTGGTCTGAAACAGGTGGCTGAGCACCGCTTCGCGCGCGGCTTGATTCGGTAGCGCGGCGAACACATTGCGCAGCTCTGTGGTCTGGTCTTGCGGCTGGGCCTTGAGTCTGCCGACAATGTCCTCAGCGACAGAGTTGGGTAGCGGCTGGGCGGTCTCAAAACCCAACTGTTGCTGGGCGGCGATGGAGCCAATGATCGCCGCCCGATAGTCTCCCGGCCTCGACAGGTTGCTCCAGGCCGCATCAAGGTTCGCGAATGCCTCGCGGACATAGCCGCCCGGATCGGCCTGCCTGGCCTTGAACGTCAGGTCCGCGGCGGTGGCGATAGCGTCATGGCGCGCCTTGTCCACTTCCGGCGTTGAACTATCAGCGGTGGGGTCGGCGTCCTTGACCATGGCCCGCACGGCGTTATTCGACAGGTCGCGCATGCCGTGGAATTGACGATTAACCTCAACGGTCCTGTTGAACGCCTCGAAGCGCCTGGCGCCTTCGGTAGCGCCATAGAGAGCGACGAACTGTTCCGGCGTTGGGATCGGGCCGGAATAGGTTCCATTGTCCCTGATGTCGGCCGGCGCATTCTGCTCGGCCAGGATAATGTTTGTGCGTTTTTCGACTTGCCGCATCGCGTCGGCGGCTCGGGCCTGCTGGACCAACCCTGGCCGCTCTTCGGGGGCAATGTCGTCCCCAAAAGCCTGCGCCGACGTTTGGTCCGGCGTAAGCTTGCCTACGCGGTCACGGAGCGAAGCCGGTGCGGCAGTTCCATCCGCCGGAGGCCCACTCACAGCCTCGACGGTATCGTCCTTGGTCCTGCCGTCAGTCGCTCCCGACCCCCCACCCAGCATCCCCGCAGCGCGCTTCGGGTCTTGGGCGATCATCGCCTGGACGAGCGCCTTTGCCGCGTTGCTGCGCCAGGCGGCCTCGGCGGCTTGCCGGGCCACCGGGTTGCCCATCTTGCCGATCAGGTCGAGCCCGCTCTGCCGGATCGCCTCGAACGTGCCGCTGTCGTCCGGGTCGCCCTGCGCGATGGCGCTTGTGTAGCCGTCCTCGACCTTGCTCCACTCGGCCTGCTCATAGTTCTGGCGCCGCGCGTGCTGCTGCGCGGCCATGCGCGCCGAGCCGGCGAGCCGCAACGCCTGTTTTTGCGCCAGGAAATTGGCGCGTTCGCCCTCCGGCACTTTCGCCGCGGTCTCGTCGAAGATCTGGTCGAACAGGCCGGGCTTGACGACGCCGTCGCTGCGCGGATCGAGCTGGCCATACATGAAGTCGTGCAGGCCGCCGCCGTCGGCCGGCGCGGTCTGCACCGCCACGGCCTCGGCGTGCGCTATGCGTGCGTTCAGCTCGCGGCCGATAATGTCGGCGTCGAACGCATCCTGCTGCTGCTTCTGCTGCCGGAAGCGTTCGGCTATCGCCGACAGCTCGTCGCCAAAGCCTTGCATGGCGGCGCCCACCGGCGAGCCGTTGGGATAGGAAACCACATTGCCGGTATCGAGGCGGCGCTGGGCAAGCTGGAGCGGGATGGTGGCCATCAGTAGAGGCCTCCACCCGGCGCCGGCGGGAAGGCGCTTCTGCCGAACGTCACCGCCTTGGCCGGGTCGTAGAGGCCGGAAAGGCCCGACACGAGATTGCCGCCGGCCTTGAAAATCGAGGCGCCCACCGCCTGTCTGCCGGAAAAGCGCGCGATCGCCGCCTGCGTGGCGAGACCGTTCTGGCGCAGCTGCGAGCCGTACTGGATCGCCTTGAGGTCGAGCTGGCCCTGCCTGGCATTGGCCGCCAGCACCTCGGTCGGCGAGCCTGCTATGGCGACGCCCGAAGCGCCGGCCTGGGCACGCGCCTGCGCCTGCAGCAGATCCTGCTTGTGGCGCTCCTGGCCCTGCTCGAAGGCCGAGCTTTGGGCGTCGGCCCGCGCCTGCTGTTCATAGGCCTTGGCCTGGTACTCGGCCATCTGCTTCGACTGCTGGCCTTCCGCCAGCGCGCCGCCGACCGAAAGCGCCGTACCGATAAGAGCTAGTGTGCACATGGTCAGCCTCGTTCGCCGGCGGGAATGAATTTGCTTTTGATGCCGTCGACCGGCGCGCCGATCGCAGGGCGCCGGTCGAGCACGCCGCCGGGGCTGAGGAAGGACAAAAGCAGTCGGTCGGCCTGGATTGCCGGGCGGCTGAGACGCGATGGCGCGGCGGCGCGCGGGCCGGCCATGGCGGTGCGCCGGATGGTGGTCAGGTTGACTCTGACCCCGGCAGCGCCGTCGGCATCGAAATGGCCGTTGGCGACGATGACGGCGCGGCTCAAGGCATCGGCCGCGAACAGCTCCTGCCGCAGTTGCTCGATCAGTTCGTGAACGCTCTTCCAACGCTCGCCGAGGGAGGCCGCCTTTGTTTGGATCTCAGCGCCAAGCGCTTCAATGTCGACGCGGGCTTCGTTTCGGGCGGCGGCGATGCGGCGCTTGTCCGCTGCCTCGATGGTCTGCTCGATCAGCGCAATTGCATCGTTGCAGTCGTCAAGTGCGGCACGGGCTGCTGCCAGGTCGCCCTTGCCGAAAATCGCGCGATCCTCGGCCTGTTGCAGCTCCTGTTTGCAGGCGATCGCATTGTTGAGGTCGGTGTCGAGCAAGGCGCGGATGGCAGCGAAATCGGCAGCCGTCCGCGCCTTGCCGAGGTCTTCGGCATGGGGGATTTGGGTCACGGGTGGGTTCCTTGGTTGGGGAAGCGATGGAGGACGGAGCGGGTGATCTCCCCCCTCGAGGGGGAGATGGCCGGTAGGCCAGAGGGGGTCGTCTCGCGTGGAGCGCCGGCGTTCTTCCCCCGCGATGGAGGCGATAGGAGGCCGCGTCAGGACGAACCGACCCCCTCTGTCGCCTTCGGCGACATCTCCCCCTCGAGGGGGCTAGGGCGTATACACATCTTGCTGCGACGGATTGACTCGGTTGTGACGTGTCGGATTCCGCCGGCGTGTGCTGTATGATTCTTCTGTGACGTTCTGATTTGG